>NZ_JBQTCJ010000006.1:0-108683 GCF_052380005.1 Salinarimonas sp. NSM | reverse complement strand
GCGCCGGGCGTCTCGACGTCCGGCAGCGAGCCGTCGCGGCCGACGACGCGCGCGCCCTCGGAGGTGACGATGACGTCGCCGGGCCGCAGCGTGCGGTCGCCGGCGGCGAGGCGCTCGGCGGCGCTGCGCTCCGGCAGGGCGCAGCCGCAGCCCGCGACGCGGGTCTCGCGGTGGGCGAAGGCCCGCGGCAGGTCGACGTAGCGCTCCCCGCCGGCCAGCGCGCGGGCGTCCGCGATGTCGCGCGAGCCGGTCGCCGCGAAGAGCGCCGTCTCGGCGGCGGGGCAGGCGGCGGCGCAGGCCTGCGCGTGGAGCGACAGGTCGCGGGCGGTGCGCAGGTCGCCCAGCGGGAAGAAGTAGCCGTCGCAGGTGCGCACGCAGAAGCTGAAGCGCGAGGGGACGGGAGCCGGGGCGGGCGCTGCGGCGCGGGAAGGGGGCTCGATCGACAGCCGCGCGGGCGCGACGACCGGCGCGCGCCGCGCGAGCTCGGTCGCCGCCGGCGTGTCGGGCCGCCCGAACAGCGCGACCCCGTTCCCCGCGGCCCGATCCGCCCGGAAGAAGGCGAGCGCATCCGGCCCCGCGACGACCCCGGCCCCGGCGAGAACCATAGCCGCCGCGAGGCCGAGCGCCAGGATCGCGCGCCGGCCCGCGCGCGCCGGCGCGAGCTTCGTGCAATTCTGCGCCTGAGACGTCTGCGCCTGCGCGATCAGGCTTTCGCGGTGGGCGCGCACGAGCGCGGATCCGGTCACGGCTCACTCCTCGGTCTCGAACCGGGCGTACCGAACCGGAACGCGTCCGCGCGCGCAATCTTCACCCTTCGTTAGGGTTAAATGTTCCTTACCGCGATCTTCAGCTCCTGGGCGTCGGCCGCCAGCCGGGCGGGGCCATCTCGAAGCCGGCGAAATCGAACCCCGGCGCGACCGTGCAGCCCACCAGCGTCCAGGCGCCGAGCGAGGTCGCCGTCTGCCACCAGCCGGCGGGGACCACGATCTGCGGCGCCTGCCCGCGGGCGATGTCCGGCCCGAGATGGCGGGCCTCGGCGTCGTGGCCGTTGGAGGACATCGTGATCACGAGCGGGGCGCCGGCGTAGTGGTGCCAGACCTCCGCCGCATCGACCCGGTGCCACTCGGACGTGTCGCCCAGCCCGAGCAGGTAGTAGATCGCGGTGGAGACCGCGCGGCCGGACTCGTCGGTGCGCGGATCGCGATAGGTCTCGCGGTAGAAGCCGCCCTCGGGATGGGGGGCGAGGCCGAGCCGTGCCACGACCTCGTCCGCGGTGAGTCCGTCGATCGCGTGCGCCATGGCGGTCTCGTCCTTTCGGCCTCCCTCAGAACCGGTTCTTCCACTCGCGCAGCGCGCGGAACACCTCGTTTCCCGGGCGCCCCTCGAGGGTCACCGCGCGGGCCAGTGCCGGCTCGGTCGCGCGGATGAACGGGTTCGTCGCCTTCTCCTCACCCACGGTCGTCGAGCCGAACAGCACGCCGGCCGCGGCCTTCTCCTCAGCCTCGCGGGCGCGGGCCTGGAGCGCGGCATTGTCCGGATCGGCGGCCAGCGCGAAGCGGGCGTTCGCGCGGGTGTAGTCGTGGCCGCAATGGGCGACCGTGGCGTCCGGCAGCGCGGCGATGCGCGAGAGCGCCCGCCAGAGGTCGTCGTAGCCCTCGCCGAAGACGCGTCCGCAGCCCATCGGGAAGAGCACGTCGCCGGGGAACAGCAGCCCCGCTCCGGCGAAATGGAAGGTGACGTGGTCCTCGCAGTGCCCGGGCGTCTCCCAGACCTCGGCCACGAGATCGCCCACGCGCACGGTGTCGCCCTCCGCCACCGTCTGCGCCGTGCCGGCGATCGCCGGGCCCTTCGCCGGGGCGACGACGCGCGCGCCGGTGGCGGCGACGACCTCGGGTATGCCCTGTACATGGTCGGAATGCTTGTGCGTGACGAGAATGTCGGTGATCCGCCAGCCCGCCTCGTCCGCCGCCTTCAGCACGGCGGCGGCGTCGGGCACGTCGATCGCGGCGCAGGCGCCCGTCGCCGGGTCGCGCACCAGGACGCCGATATTGTCCGACAGGCAGCGGAAGACGCGGGTCTCGGCGGGCGTATGGGCGGCCATGGGCGAGCTCCTTCGATCGGATCCGTATCGGGCGAGGGGTAGCACGGGCGCCGATCGCGGGATACCCGGCGACGATCCCATTCGCGTCCGCGACGTCACCCCGGGTCGCGAAGAGGGCCCGGGGCCCAGACACGCAGGTGTCCTGTCAGCGTGCGCGGGAGCGCGCGCGTCCACGAGGCGCCGATGGAGGCGTCTCACGCCGCGGCGTATGCACGCCGTTCGGCGAGGATCCGTGGTTCTGGGTCGGATCGCCTTCGGCGTCCGGGATGACGGGTGTCGCCAGGCCGAATCGTCCCCCTTCCCATCGACCGCGAAACGTTATAGTAGAACACCCCATGAGCGGATCCCACCATCACCATCGTCACGACCACGCACCTCGTGCCCGTACGGCGGCGCCGACGCTGTCGTTGCTGCGGCTCTCCGCCGGGCAGCGGCTCGCGGGGGTGGGCGTCGTGCTCGTCGTCCTGTGGGCGGCGATCCTCTCCGTGATCGGATGGGCCTGACCCCCATGGGCGCCACCGCGATCCGCTTCGAGAACGTGACGCTCGGCTACGGCCGGCACCCGGCGGTGCATCACCTCGCCGGCGAGATCGCGCCGGGCAGCCTCACGGCGATCGTGGGACCCAACGGCGCCGGCAAGTCGACGCTGCTCAAGGGCGTGGTGGGCGCGCTGAAGCCGCTCCAGGGGCGGATCACGCTGTCGACGGGCGCACGCACGCGCATCGCCTACCTGCCCCAGGCCTCCGAGCTCGATCGCGCCTTCCCCGTCAGCGTCTACGACCTCGTCGCCATGGGGCTGTGGGGCGCGCGCGGGCTCTTCGGCGGGATCGGCCGCACCGACCGGCCGCGGATCGAGGCGGCGATCGCCGCGGTCGGCCTCTCCGGCTTCGAGAGCCGCGCCATCGGCACGCTGTCGGGCGGGCAGATGCAGCGCACGCTGTTCGCGCGCCTCCTGCTCCAGGACGCGCCGCTCATCCTCCTCGACGAGCCCTTCACCGCCATCGACGCCAAGACGACGGCGGACCTGCTCGCCCTCGTGCGCCGCTGGCACGACGAGGACCGCACCGTCGTCACGGTGCTGCACGACATCGAGATGGTGCGCGGCACCTTCCCGCGCACGATGCTGATCGCCCGCGAGCTCGTCGCACACGGCGAGACCGAGGCCGTGCTCGGGCCGGAGAACCTGCTCCTCGCCCGGCGCATGGTCGAGGCCGCGAACGACGGCGCCCCCGTCTGCGCGCAGGCGTGACGCCATGATCCACACGATCCTGTGGGACGCGCTCGTCGAGCCCTTCGTCGCCTTCGAGTTCATGCGCCGCGCCCTCGTCGGCGCGCTGGCGCTGGCGCTGGCGGCGGGGCCGATCGGCGTGTTCCTGATGCTGCGGCGGATGTCGCTCACCGGCGACGCCATGGCGCACGCGATCCTGCCGGGGGCGGCGATCGGCTTCCTCGTCTCGGGCCTGTGGCTGCCGGCGCTGACGCTCGGCGGCTTCGTCGCCGGCGTCGCGGTGGCGCTCGCCTCGGGGCTCGTGACGCGGCTCACCCGGCTCGGCGAGGACGCCTCGCTCGCGGCCTTCTACCTGCTCTCGCTGGCGCTCGGCGTGACGATCGTCTCGATGCGCGGCTCCAACGTCGACCTGATGCACGTGCTCTTCGGTACGGTACTCGCCCTGGACGACGGGGCGCTGCTGCTCATCGGCGCCATCGCCACCGTGACGCTCGGCGCGCTCGCGCTGATGTACCGGCCGCTCGTGCTCGAATGCGTCGACCCGGTCTTCCTCGGCTCGGTGAGCCGGGCGGGCGGGGTGGTTCACCTCGCCTTCCTCGTGCTCGTCGTGGCGAACCTCGTCGGCGGCTTCCAGGCGCTCGGCACGCTGCTCGCGGTCGGCCTGATGATGCTGCCGGCGGCGAGCGCGCGCTTCTGGGCGCGGGACGTCACGGGCATGATCGCGATCGCGACCGGGACGGGAATGCTCTCGGGGGCGGCGGGGCTGCTGCTCTCCTACCACTGGGAGCTGCCGGCCGGGCCGGCGATCATCCTGGTGGCGGGGGGCGCCTACCTCGTGTCCCTCCTCGTCGGCCCGGAGCGTGGCCTCCTGCGCCTCGCCTTCCCGGGCCGGCACCTGGAGGCGTGAGGCAGGCCGAAGGCCGCCTCCTCCCCGCAGGGGAGGACGACGGCCGAAGGCCGGAGGGTGGGGAGGGCGGCGGGCCGGCTCGCCGGAAGGGTCGAACGGCCCCACCGCCCGCGCTTCGCGCGGACTCCTCCCCTGCGGGGAGGATCCGGGGCGGCGGACTGCAATCATGTCGTCGTGAAGTCTTGGAAAGGGGATGATCATGTCCACGTTTCGTAACGTTCTAACGTTTCTTTCCGGCGCCGCCACGGCGCTCGTGCTCGCCGCGCCGGCACTCGCGCAGGAGCGCCTGCCGGTGGTCGCGACGTTCTCCATCCTGGGCGACCTCGTCGCGCAGGTGGGCGGCGATCGGGTGACGCTCACCACGCTCGTGGGGCCGGACGGGGACGGGCACGTCTACTCGCCGAGCCCGGCGGACGCGCGCCGGGTCGCCGAGGCCGAGGTGGTCTTCGTCAACGGCCTCGAGTTCGAGGGCTGGATCGACCGGCTGATCGCCTCGTCGGGCACGAGCGCCACGATCGCGGTGGCGAGCGAGGGCGCCGCGCTGCTCGAGACGAGGGAGGCGCACGATCACGGCGACGCCGACGATCACGGGCACGACCACGCCGAGGACGATCACGGCCACGACCACGGCCACGACGAACACGCGCACGACCACGGCCACCACCACGACCACGGCCACGACCACGCCGAGGGCGGCCACGCCCACGGCTTCTACGACCCCCACGCCTGGCAGGACGTCGAGAACGTGATCGTCTACGTCGGCAACATCCGCGACGCGCTCGTCGCCGCCGATCCCGAGGGCGCCGAGGCCTACCGGGCGAACGCCGAGGCCTACGTCGCCGCGCTCGAGGCCCTCGACGCCGAGATCCTCGCCGCCGTCGCCGCGATTCCCGAGGCGGCCCGCACGGTGGTCACGAGCCATGACGCCTTCGGCTATTTCGCCCGCGCCTACGGCCTCGACTTCGTGGCCCCCCAGGGCGTCTCCACCGAATCGGAGGCCTCCGCCCGCGACGTCGCGCTGCTGATCGGGCAGGTCCGCGAGACCGGGGCCGACGCCGTCTTCGTCGAGACCATCACCGACGAGCGCCTGATGCGCCGCATCGCCGACGAGACCGGCGCCGCCATCGGCGGCACGCTCTACTCGGACGCGCTCTCCCCCGCGGACGGCCCGGCCCCCACTTACATCGAGATGATGCGACACAATATGATGACCCTGAGCGAGGCGCTCGGCTCCTGAGCCGGGACGCCCGCGCACGCCATCATCACAACGAGCCCCGGCGCCCGGCGCCGGGGCGGATCGCGAGAGCGAGACGCGCATGTCCGAAACGACCGAAGGCAAGATCCCCGTCACCGTCCTCACCGGCTATCTCGGCGCCGGCAAGACGACGCTCCTCAACCGCATCCTCTCGGAGGAGCACGGCAGGCGCTACGCCGTCGTCGTCAACGAGTTCGGCGAGGTGGGCATCGACAACGACCTCGTCGTGGGCGCCGACGAGGAAGTCTTCGAGATGAACAACGGCTGCATCTGCTGCACGGTCCGCGGAGATCTCATCCGCATCATGGACGGGCTGATGAAGCGCAAGGGGCGGTTCGACGCGATCATCGTCGAGACGACCGGGCTCGCCGATCCGGCGCCGGTGGCGCAGACCTTCTTCGTCGACCAGGACGTCTCCGCCAACGCCCGGCTCGACGCTGTGGTCACGGTGGCGGACGCGAAGTGGCTCTCCGAGCGCCTGAAGGACGCGCCCGAGGCGAAGAACCAGATCGCCTTCGCCGACGTGATCCTCCTGAACAAGGTCGATCTCGTCTCGGCGGACGAGCTCGCCGAGGTCGAGGGCCGCATCCGCGCGATCAACCCCTACGCCCGGCTCCACCGGACGGAGCGCTGCTCGGTGCCGCTCGACGCGGTGCTCGGCCGCAACGCCTTCGACCTCGAGCGCATCCTCGAGATCGAGCCCGACTTCCTGGAGGAGGGCCACCACCATCATCACGACGAGGACATGCAGTCGGTCTCGGTGACCATCGAGGGCGAGGTCGACCCGAACAAGTTCATGCCCTGGATCTCCAACTACACGCAGGTGGAAGGGCCGAGCATCCTGCGCTGCAAGGGCATCGTCGCCTTCCCGAACGAGCCCAAGCGCTTCGTCTTCCAGGGCGTGCACATGATCCTCGACGGCGACGTCCAGGGCGACTGGGCGCCGGGCGAGCCGCGCCGCTCGCGGGTCGTGTTCATCGGGCGCGACCTGAAGGCGGACGAGATCCGCGCGGGGTTCCTCGCCTGCGCCGCTTGACCGGGACGGGCGCGCCACCACATCGTGGGGACGGGGCGAGCGCGCATCGCGGGCCCCGTCCCCGTTCTCCGTCACCACCGAGACCGCCATGTTCATCCAGACCGAAGCCACGCCGAACCCCGCGACGCTCAAGTTCCTGCCCGGGCGGGTCGTGATGGAGCGCGGCACGTTCGACGCGCGCGCCGCCGAGGGCGCGGAGGGCTCGCCGCTCGCGCAGCGCCTGTTCGCGATCCCGGGCGTGGCCGGCGTGTTCTTCGGCTACGACTTCGTGACGATCACCAAGGGCGAGGGCGAGTGGCAGCACCTCAAGCCCGCGATCCTCGGCGCGATCATGGAGCACTTCATGTCGGGCCAGCCGGTCGTGGCCGACGCCGGCCCGGCCGAGGCGGCGGAGGGCGAGGAGTTCTTCGAGGAGGCCGACGCCGACACGGTGGCGACGATCAAGGACCTGATCGAGACGCGCGTGCGCCCGGCGGTCGCCGGCGACGGCGGCGACATCACCTTCCGCGGCTATCGCGACGGCATCGTCTACCTCGCCATGAAGGGCGCCTGCGCCGGCTGCCCCTCCTCCACCGCCACGCTCAAGCACGGCATCCAGAACCTCCTGCGCCACTTCGTGCCGGAGGTGCAGGAAGTCCAGCAGATGTGACGGGCGGGGGCTGCAGTCTCGTACAATCGATTTCCATTGCGAGCGTGCGGGTGGAGTCGCTAGTATGCTTGCATGAACAGCAAGCATCGGAAGACGCTGGATGCGATCTTCGCCGACCCGGCACCAACCAGCCTGCCGTGGTCGGCGGTCGAAGCGCTGTTCGTGGCTCTGGGATGTGCGGTTATCGAGGGAAGCGGCTCCCGCGTTCGTTTCGCGCGCGACGGCGTGGTGGCGACTTTTCACCGACCGCACCCCGTCAAGGAAGCGAAGCGGTATCAGATCCGTGAAGCTCGAGCATTCCTGATAGACTTGGGAGTTCGGCCATGAGCCTGCTCAGCTACAAGGGTTACCGGGCGGCTGTCACGTTCGACGCGGATGACGAGGTTTTCGTCGGCCGTATCCTCGGTATTCGGGATTTCGTCAGCTTTCACGCGGAAAACGTCACTGAACTGAAAGCCGCCTTCGAGGAAGCCGTCGACGACTACGTGGCCACCTGTGCGAAGATCGGGAAGCCGCCGGAGAAAGCGTTCTCGGGCAATCTCATGCTCCGCATCGAGCCGTCCGTCCACGCGGCCGCGGCCACGGCGGCCGAAGCGAGCGGGAAGAGCCTCAACCAGTGGAGCGAGGACGTCCTGCGCGACGCAGCATCGCGCGCGATGTCCTGATCGAAACCAGAGGCGGCGCCCCTCGAAACGCGCCGCCTCCAGGCCTATGTCCGCCTCGTCCCCACGAACGAGGATCGCGACAACCGATGACCGAGCCGAGCCAGCCCCGTCCCACCGCCCACCCCCTTCCCGACGCCGCCCTCGACCGGCTCTTCCGCGCGGCGCGCACGCACAACGCGTGGCACGACGAGCCGGTCTCGGAGACGACGCTGCGGGCGCTCGCCGACCTGATGAAGATGGGCCCGACGAGCGCCAATTGCTGCCCGGCGCGCATCGTCTTCGTCGTCTCGCGCGAGGCCAAGGCCCGGCTCGAGCCGCATCTCTCGGCGGGCAACCGCGCCAAGACCATGGCGGCCCCGGTGACGGCGATCGTCGGCTACGACATGCGCTTCTACGAGAAGCTCGATCGGCTGTTCCCGCACGAGCCCGACGCGCCGTCCTGGTTCAACGGCTCCCAGGAGAAGATTCGCTCGAACGCATACCGCAACGGCGCGCTCCAGGTGGCCTACCTCATCCTCGCCGCGCGCTCGCTCGGGCTCGATTGCGGGCCGATGACGGGCTTCGACGCGCCGGGCGTGACGCGGGACTTCTTCGCCGGCACCGCCGTCGAGGCCGACGTGCTCGTGAACATCGGCCGCGGCGATCCAGCCGGGGTGAAGCCGCGGCTGCCGCGTTTTTCGTTCGAGGAATTCTGCGCGATCGCGTAAAGCTCACGGGACGATCGACCCGGAACGGACGTCCCGACGAGGCCCCCCTTGCGTATCCTCGCCATCGACACGGCGCTCGAGGCCTGCTCCGCCTGCGTGCTCGACGCGGGCGCGAGCGCGCCCCTCGCGCGCGAGCAGATCCCCATGCAGCGCGGCCACGCGGAAGCGCTGCTGCCCCTCGTCGCGCGGGTGATGGCGGGCGTCCCCGGCGGCTTTCCGAGCCTCGACCGGATCGCCGTGACCGTCGGGCCGGGGAGCTTCACCGGCCTGCGGGTCGGCATCGCGGCGGCCCGCGCCATCGGGCTCGCGGCGAAGGCGCCGGTCGTGGGCGTCTCGACGCTATCGGCGCTGCTCGCGCCCCTCGTCGCCTCCGCCGACCGCCGGCTGCTCGCGGCGGCGATCGACGCGCGCCACGGCGCCGTCTACTTCCAGGCGGTGGCGCCCGGCGGGCGAACCGTCGTGGCGCCGGCGCACATGCCGGTGCGCGACGCCGTGCGCTACCTCGGCTCGGGCGCCGTGATCAGCGGCTCGGGCGGCCCGATCGTGGCGGCGGAGGCGATGCAGAGCGGCATCGACGTCACCCTCGCCGACGCCGAGCCCGCCCCCGAGATCGCCTGGGTCGCCCGGCTCGGGCTCGCCGCCGACCCCGGCGGCGCGCTCCCCAAGCCCCTCTACCTGCGCGCGCCCGACGCTCGCCCGCAGGACGGCGCGCGCATCGCGAGGCGCTGATGCCGCCCTGGCGTACCGCATCGAGGCCGCTGCCCGTCGTCGCGCCGCTCCTGCCGGCGCACGCTCCCGCCTGCGCCACCATCCACGCCGCGGGCTTCGCGCGCGGCTGGAGCCCCACCGACATCGAGGGCCTGATCAGCGACCGCGGCGTCGTCGCCGACGGCCTCTTCCTCGGCGATCCCGCGCGGCCGAAGGGCTTCGTCCTCTCGCGCGCGGTGCTCGACGAGGCGGAGATCCTCACGATCGCCCTCGATCCGGCCGTGCGCGGACGCGGCCTCTCGCGCGCCCTGCTCGATCGCCACCTCGAGGCGCTCCGGCGGGTCGGCGTGGCGCGGCTCCACCTCGAGGTGGACGAGGCCAACGCGCCCGCGCGCGCGCTCTACGCCCGCCTCGGCTTCGGGCGCGTGGGACGCCGCGAGGGCTACTACCATCGCCCCGACGGCAGCCGCGCCGCGGCGCTGACGCTCGCGCTCGATCTCTGAGGCGGCGCGATGGCGGGTTTCTCGAAGGCGCTGCGCCTCCTCGTGCTCGTGCTCGCGCTCGTCGTCCTGATCGGACCCCAGGCCGTCGGCGTGCGCGCGCACTGGGCGATCGCGCGGCGCATCCCGGTGCTCTTCCACCGCATCGCCCTGTGGGCGCTCGGCGTGCGCGTGAGCGAGATCGGCCATCCGCCCAAGGAGACGCCGACGCTCGTCTTGTCGAACCACGTCTCGTGGCTCGACATCCTCGTCCTGGGGAGCCTGAGGCCGCTCTCCTTCGTGGCGAAGTCCGAGATCGCCTCCTGGCCGCTGTTCGGCACGCTCGCGCGGCTGCAGCGCTCGATCTTCATCGAGCGCGAGCGCAAGGCGGCGACCGCGGAGGTCAACGCCACCATCGCACGCCGCCTCGCCCGCGGCGAGCTGATCGTGCTCTTCGCCGAGGGCACGACCGGCGACGGCGGGCGCATCCTGCCCTTCCGCACCTCGCTCGTCGGCGCGGCGCGGCTCGCGCTCGCGGACCACCGGCTCGACGCCATCGTGCTCCAGCCGCTCTCCCTCGTCTACGTGCGTCGGGACGGCCTGCCGCTCGACCGGCGCGAGCGGCCGGAGATCGCCTGGTACGGCGACATGGACCTCCTGCCCCACCTGCGCGGCGTCCTCGGCGGCGGGCCGATCGACGTCGAGATCCGCTGGGGTGCGCCGATTCCCTTCGACGCGCACACCGACCGCAAGCGCGCCGCCGCGCGTGCCGAGGACGAGGTCCGGCGCGGGCTCAACGCCGGTCTCTGCCGCCGTGGCGAGCCGCCGGCGCCGCATCCGACGCGCTGAGCGTCCGCCGAAAGCCTGCTCCTCGGCCGACGCGGACAATTCGAGCGATCGATTCAACGCTCCCGAGAAGCCGCAGGCCCTAGTGTTTCCCCTCGGGAGGCACGAGGAGCCATGAACGCGATGCCCGCATTGATCCAGGAGGTCGACGACGCGATCGCGCGCGGGTCGCGCGAGCGCCGCGCCGACCACCTGCGCCAGGTCACCGACCTGTTCCTGCGCGACGCGCCCGCCCTGTCGGACGAGCAGGTCGATCTGTTCGACGTCGTCATCGCCCGGCTCGCCGCAGTGATCGAGGCGCGGGCGCGGGTCGAGCTCGCCGAGCGGCTGGCCGACGCGCCCAACGCCCCGCGCGGCGTGATCCGCTCGCTCGCCCACGACGACATCGAGATCGCCCGCGCGGTGCTGGCGCGCTCGGAGCGGCTCTCGGACGAGGACCTCGTCGCGGTGGCGATCGCCAAGGGGCGCGAGCACATGCTCGCCATAACGGCCCGGCAGAACCTGTCGGAGCCCGTCACCGACGTGCTCGTCAAGCGCGGCGACCGACGGGTCGTGCACGCGGTCGCCGCCAATCCGGGCGCGCGCTTCTCGGAAGGGTCGCTGTCGAGCCTCGTCGACCGCGCCCGCATCGACACGCCGCTCCAGGATCTGCTCGGCGAGCGCATCGACCTGCCCGAGGAGCACGTCCGCCAGCTCGTCGCCATCGCCCAGGAGACCGCGCGCCGGCGCCTCGCGGAGGACGCGCCGCGCGGCACGGCGATCGTCGAGGCGCTGGAGATCGGCGCGAGCGCGGTGCGCGCGGCGGTCGTGCCCGGCGGACGCGATCTCGGCACGGCCTACGCCATCGTCTCCCGCATCGCAGCGACACGGCCGATCACCGAGGGCGACGTCGCCTCCTACGCGCGGGACGGCAAGGGCGACGAGGCGATCTGCGCCATCGCCTTCGCCGCCGACCTCTCGCTCGCCACCGCCGAGCGGCTGTTCAAGGCGGGCGATTCGGAGCTGCTCGTCGTCGTCGCCCGCGCCCAGGGCTGGGCCTTCGCCACGCTCGAGCCGCTCCTCGTCCTGCGGGATCCCGAAGGAACGCTCGCGCCGCATCTGCGCAAGCGCGCCCGCGACGCCTTCGAGCAGCTGCGCCCGCAGACCGCCCAGCGCGTCGTGCAGTTCCTCAAGGCCCGCGAGGCCTCGCAGAAGCGGGCCGCGGAGGCGGCGGCGCAGCGCCGGATGGACGCGCGCCGGCGCTGAGCGGGCGCATCCTTCCTCCCTCGGCGCTTCCGGGCGGCCGCGCTCCCGTGCTAGAGGAGCCGCGTTCGCCGCCCTCCGGAGCCGCCCCGCGATGAAGCCGCTCAACGCCGTCTTTGCCGGCCTGCCGACCACGATCTTCGAGGAGATGTCCCGGCGCGCCCGCGAGACCGGGGCGGTCAATCTCGGCCAGGGCTTCCCGGACGATCCCGGCCCCGCCGACGTGCGCGAGGCGGCGGCCCGGGCGGTGATCGAGGGCTGGAACCAGTATCCGCCAATGCTCGGGCTGCCGGAGCTGCGCGCGGCGATCGCGGCACACTACGCGCGCTGGCAAGGGCTCGACCTCGATCCGGAGCGCGAGGTGATGGTCACGTCGGGCGCCACCGAGGCGATCGCCGGCGCGTTGATGGCGCTCGTCGAGCCCGGCGACGAGGTCGTCCTGTTCGCGCCGATGTACGACGCCTACCTGCCGCTCGTGCGCCGCGCCGGCGGCGTGCCGCGGGTGGTGACGCTGGAGCCCCCGCGCTTCGGCCTCGACGAGACGGCGCTGCGCGCGGCGGTCTCGCCGCGCACGAAGGCGGTCCTGTTCTGCAATCCGCTGAACCCCACCGCGACGGTCTTCTCCGACGCCGACCGCGCGCTCCTCGCCCGCGTGTGCGTCGAGAACGACCTCGTCGCGATCTGCGACGAGGTCTGGGAGCACGTCGTCTTCGACGGCGCCCGGCACCGGCCGCTGATCGCCGAGCCGGGCATGCGCGAGCGGACCGTGAAGATCGGCTCGGCCGGCAAGATCTTCAATCTCACCGGCTGGAAGGTCGGCTTCGTCTGCGCCGCGCCGGCGCTGCTCGGCGCGCTCGCCAAGGCGCACCAGTTCCTCACCTTCACGACGCCGCCCAACCTCCAGTCCGCCGTCGCCTACGGGCTCGGCAAGGAGGACGCCTGGTTCGAGGGCATGCGCGCCGACCTCCAGCGGTCGCGCGACCGCTTCTGCGCCGGGCTCGCCGCTCTCGGCTTCTCGGTCATTCCCGCAGCCGGCACCTACTTCGTCGGCGTCGACCTCGCCGGCCGCGGCGAGACCGACGTCGCCTTCTGCCGCCGGCTGGTGAGCGACCACGGCGTCGCGGCGATCCCGGTCTCCGCCTTCTACCCGGGCGGGGAGGTGACCAACGTGGTGCGCTTCTGCTTCGCCAAGACGGACGCGACGCTGGACGCCGCGCTCGAGCGGATGCGCGGCGTCTGAGGCGCCCCGCCGGCCGCGCGTGCCATACCCGCACGAACCGTGCTAGACGCGCCTGCCGGAGGCGCACGCACCATCATGGCCGACACGCAGACCAAGCCCGACACGACGAAGCCCGAAGCGAAGACGAAGCGGCCGCCGCTCCTGTCCGGCGACACCTGGCCCGTCATGCGCCGCCTGTGGCGCGAGCGGATGCGGGCGCATCGGCGCACGCTCGCCGTCGTGCTCGGGCTCATCGCGGTGGGCGCCGGCGCGACGGCGCTCTACCCGCTCCTGATCCGCGAGGCCTTCGACGCCTTCGACCGGCGCGACCTCGAGCTGATCTATTGGGCGCCCGTCGTCGTGATCGTCGTCACCTCGATCAAGGGCTTCGCGCTCTTCGGCCAGACGGCGCTGACCCAGCGCACGGTGGCGCGCATCGAGGCGGACATGCAGGCGGCGCTCTACGCGCGCCTCCTCTCCCTCGACCTCGCCCAGCTCGGCAGCGAGAGCCCGGCCTCGCTGACCCAGCGTTTCACGACGGATTTCACGTACATCCGCGAGGCGATGGTGCGGATCTTCACGGTCTTCTTCCGCGACGTCGCCACGATCCTGGCGCTCGTCGTGGCGATGCTCGTCATCGACCCGTGGATGACGCTGATCGCGGCCCTCGTCGCCCCCTTCGTGGCCCCGCCGATCGCGCGCATCGGCAAGCGGCTGCGGCGGGTCTCGACCGCGACGCAGGAGGAGATCGGCGACATGGCCGGGCTCGTCACCGAGAGCCTCGCGGGCGTGCGCATCGCCAAGACCTACCGCATGGAGCGCTGGCTCGAGGGCCGCGCGCGCGGCGCCTTCGAGCGGGTGCGCGACCTCAAGATCAAGGCCGCGACCCAGCGTGCGCGGCTCGACCCCCTGCTCGAGATCGCCGGCGGCGCCGCGGTCGCCGCCGTGCTGCTTCTCATCGGCGTGCGGATCGGGGCGGGCGAGACCACGATCGGCGACTTCACCGGCTTCGTCACCGCCCTCCTGATGGCGGCCCAGCCGATCCGGGCGCTCGGCAACCTCAACGCCATCGTGCAGGAGGCGATCGCCGCGCTCCATCGGCACTGGGCGCTCCTCGACGAGGTGCCCCGCATCGCCGACGCGCCCGAGGCCGTGCCGCTGGTCGTGGGCGCGGGGGAGATGCGCTTCGACCGGGTGCGCTTCCGCTACCGCGCCGACGCGCCGGCGCTCGAGGAGATCGACCTCACCGTGCGCGGGGGCGGCGTCACCGCGCTCGTCGGCCGCTCGGGATCGGGCAAGTCGACGCTGGTCGCCCTCGTGACGCGGCTCTACGACCCCACCGAGGGTGCCGTCCTCGTCGACGGGCAGGACGTGCGCGGCGTCACGCTCGCGAGCCTGCGCGACGCGATCTCCGTCGTCTCGCAGGACGCGGTGCTGTTCGACGACACGATCCGCGCCAACATCGCCTTCGGCCGGCCGGACGCGAGCGAGGCCGAGATCGTCGCGGCCGCCGAGGCCGCGGCCGCGGCCGACTTCATCCGCGCGCTCCCCGACGGCTGGGAGACCCGGGTCGGCCCCGCCGGAGGGCGCCTCTCGGGCGGCGAGCGCCAGCGCGTGGCCCTCGCGCGCGCCTTCCTCAAGGACGCGCCGATCCTGCTCCTCGACGAGCCGACCTCCGCACTCGACTCGCAGTCCGAGCGGCTGGTCCAGGACGCGCTGGCGCGGCTGATGGCCGGGCGCACCACGCTCGTCGTGGCGCACCGCCTCTCGACCGTCCGCGAAGCCGACGAGATCGTGGTGATGGAGGCCGGGCGCATCGTGGAGCGCGGCACTCACGCCGCGTTGGTGGCGCGCGGGGGCGCCTACGCCCGGCTCGAGCGCCTGCAGCGCGCCGACGCGCCGACGGCCGTCGAAAGTTGAGGACAACCCGCGCTGGGCCGACGCAGGGGCGTCGAATTCAACACCGAGGAGGCTGACCGGAGGTTTCGCCGACGGGCGACTCACGCTATCCCTGGCGTGCCCTGGGGAGGGCTCGGCGCGAGGGGAGACGCGGATGCTCGATCAGCTGACCTACGAGGACTTCAAGGACGAGATCGGCA
Source organism: Salinarimonas sp. NSM (assembly GCF_052380005.1). Lineage (NCBI taxonomy): Bacteria > Pseudomonadati > Pseudomonadota > Alphaproteobacteria > Hyphomicrobiales > Salinarimonadaceae > Salinarimonas > Salinarimonas sp. NSM. The sequence goes on along the minus strand of NZ_JBQTCJ010000006.1, from coordinate 93,542 downwards.
AGACCTTCGTGCTCGAGGGCGCGGGCGGCCGCGTGGAGATGGAGCTGATCGGCGCGCGCCTGTCGCCCTATCCGAGCCTGCCGGCGCGCCGGCGCGCCTTCGCCATCCTGTTCGTGACACCGCCGACGCCGATCCTCGACAACCAGATGTACAACATCCGCCACCCGAAGAAGGGGCTGATGGAGGGCGTGTTCATCACCCCCGTGGTGCCCGCGATGCAGGACATCGAGAAGCTCAACGGCAAGCGCGTCTACGAGGCCGTGTTCAACTGATCGCGCGCGGCCGGACCGCTCACTCGTTCGCGTCCGGCCCCGGGCCTTCGGCGACGCGCATCGGCGCGTCGGGCCGCGGCGGCGGCACGGGCGTCGCGACGGGTGACGGCGAGACGGCCTCGGCCGAGGGTCCGGGCGTTGGTGTCGCGAGCGGCGTCGCCGTCGGACGCGCCCGCAACCAGGCGGCGCGGCGCTCCTCGCGGGCGGTCAGCCCCAGCCGCTCGTCGATCTTGCGGCGCAGCGCCTGCCCGGCGGCGCGGCTCTCGCGGAAGTCGACGAGGCCGCCGCCTTCGAAGACGAGCGCACCCTGCGACGTGACGACGACATCGCCCCGCCGCAGCGTGGCGTCCCCCTGCGCCCAGCGCGCGGCGGGCTCCGAGACGAGGCCGCAGCCGCAGCCCGCGACGCGCTCGCGGCGGTGCAGGAAGGCGGTCGCCAGCGCCGCGTAGGGTCGGCCGTCGTCGAGGGAACGGGCGTGCGCGAAGCCGGCGTTGCGGGAGCCGACGAAGAGCGCGGTCGCCGCGCCCGGGCAGGCGGCGGCGCAGGCGCGCCGGTGCAGGTCGGCATCGCCGCGCCCGCGCAGCGAGCCCAGCGGGAAGGCGTAGCCGTCGCAGGTGCGCACGCAGAACGTGGTTCCGACGCCGGGCGCCGAGGGCGTGGCGAGGACGCCCGATGGGTTCTGCGCCGGGGTCGGGGCCGCGGGTGCGGGGGGCGGGGGCGGTGCAGGCTGCGGCTCCGGCTGCGGGCGCAGCGCGCCGCCGCGGCCGAACAGGAACTCGATGAAGCCGCCGCCGAGCTCGGCGGTGACGATCGGGGCGGGCTCGCCGTCCTCCGCAGCGGCGGGGGTAGGGCTCGCGCCGAGGGCGAGCACAGCGAGGACGAGCGCGGCCGCGAGCCGCGCGAGGCGCCCCGTATCCGCACGTCGTCCGCATCCCGCCCGCATCGCGTCCCTCTCCTCGCTCGATGACGAGGGGACGATGCGGCGACGGAGATTGCCGGGCGGTGAGTCCCGCGTACGCGCGGGCGGGTTCGCGGCGGCTTCGTCGAATCAGGGTGAATCGCTGCTTGAGGGACGCGGTTAACGCCGTCCGACGTCGCTATTCCGCGGCCTGCCGCGGCGCGTCGGCGAGCGGCCGGTCCGCCCAGCCGGCCTCCTCCAGCGCCCGCGGCAGGGGGCCGCCGGTCGCCCAGTCGATCAGCTCGGCGGTGTGGACGATGGGGATGGCGGTGCCCTTGCCGATCTGGGTCATGCAGCCGATGTTGCCGGTGGCGATCAGGTCGGGCTTCGTCTTCTCGATGTTGGCGACCTTGCGGGCGCGCAGCTGCCCGGCGATCTCGGGCTGGAGCAGGTTGTAGGTGCCGGCCGAGCCGCAGCAGATGTGGCCCTCCGGCACGTCCTTCACGGTGAAGCCCGCCTTCTTGAGCAGCGTCTTCGGCTCGAGCCGGATCTGCTGGCCGTGCTGCATCGAGCAGGCGGAGTGGTAGGCCACCGTGAGACCCGAGACGTCGCGGCCGGGCGCCACCACCTTCAGCGTCGTGAGGTACTCGGTCACGTCCTTGGCCAGCGCCGAGACCCGCTGCGCCTTCTCGGCATAGGCGGCGTCCTCGCGCAGCATGAAGCCGTAGTCCTTGATCGTCGTGCCGCAGCCGGACGCGGTGATGACGATGGCGTCGAGCCCTTCTCCCTCGATCTCGCGGGTCCAGACGTCGATGGCGCGCCGCGCGAAATCATGGCCCTCGTGCTCGCGGCCCATGTGGTGGACGAGCGCGCCGCAGCAGCCCTCGCCCTTGGCCTGCACCACCTCGATGCCGTTCCTCGTGAGGAGCCGGATCGTCGCCTCGTTGATGCCCGGGTCGAGCACCCGCTGGGCGCAACCCTGCAGCAGCGCCACGCGCCCGCGCCTCTCGCCGATCGCGGGGAAGACTTGCGGGCCGTCGATGGCCGAGCGCGACGGCAGGCGCTTCGGTGCGAGGTCGAGCATGCCGGCCAGCCGCGGGCCGACGAGCGGGATGGCCCGCGCCACGCCCTCGAACGGCGCCCCGAGCTTCGCCGCGAGCAGCGCGAGGCGGAAGCGGTTGGGGTAGGGCAGGATCTTCGCGAGCGTGGCGCGCAAGAGCCGGTCGTGCCAGGGGCGCTCGTAGGTCTCCTCGATATAGGCCCGCGCATGATCGACGAGGTGCATGTAGTGCACCCCGGACGGGCAGGTCGTCATGCAGGAGAGGCAGGACAGGCAGCGGTCGACGTGCTTGACCACCTCCTCGGTGGCCGGCTTGCCGTTCTCCAGCATGTCCTTCATCAGGTAGATGCGCCCGCGCGGCGAGTCGAGCTCGTCCCCCAGCAGGAGATAGGTCGGGCAGGTCGCGGTGCAGAACCCGCAATGCACGCAGGTGCGCAGGATCTTCTCGGATTCGCGGGTCGCGGGATCGCGGAGCTGCTCTTCGGTGAAGTTGGTCTGCATTCAAGTGCCCTTCATCCGCCGAACTCGCTCAACAAAACCCTGTACGTCGATAGCAGATGCGGTAACATCTGTTGCTCCGGCATCCAGCAGCTTTTTTCTATTTTCAAGTCCTCGTCGCCCAGAAAAAATTAGCAAAGGCATATCAAATCCACCCTGCCTGAGACGTCGTGTTAATTCTAATCCAGCAAAAGGATTATCGATGCCATTTTCAATCCGACCAAGATCCGAAATCAAAAGATCGTACCGAACATGAGAAACCTTCCTGATTGCATCTTCCGTTTCTGCGCTGAGGTCAACTTGAATACCATTTCTAAGAAAATGGTCGATTATCATTGCATTATTCGATGGGAAATCATCAACCCATAGCAACCGCAATCCTTTATCCCGATTATTTTCGGTTGCATCCGTAGAAAGCTGTAGTTTTTGCTCAAGTTCTATGAGTCTGTCTCGCAGTTCGCCAACGTCTTCCGACGTCTTCTCGACAGCCTCGCCGATGTCGAGTTCGAAATCTGCAAATTTTGCCTTGAGACGCTTTCCCGTAAGAAGCGCTCGGATCCTCTCCTTGAACAATAAGATTGCAACGATGAAAGCCGCGGGCCAAGCAAATGCTGAGACTGCCGACCAGAAAACCGGAGAAAGAAGAAGCTCGCTCATCTCTCACACCCCCGCATACATCCGCCCCGGCTCGAAGATCCCCTTCGGGTCGAAGCTCGCCTTCAGCCCCTTGGTGAGCCGCATCATCGCCTCGGGCAGCGGCTCGAACACGTCGACCGCCGCCCGCAGGTCCGCGGGGGCGCGGATCAGCGTCGCGTGGCCGCGATGGGCGCGGGTCGCGGCGCGCACGACGCCGGCCGTGGCCTCGTCGGCCGGGGTCGAAAGCCAGATCAGCCCCCCGCCCCAGTCGTAGAGCCAGCGCGCCTCGGTCTGCGCGCCGATCGCGGCGGCGAGCGCCGGGGCGCGGCCGGGGGCGGTGGAGATCTTCCACACGGCGCGGTCCGCCGGCGTGACGAGGGGCGCCACGTCGCGCACCCCGCGCCAGAGCGCCTCGCCGTCGGCGTCCTCGACGAGCGCCGGCTCGCCGTACTCCGCCAGCAGCGTCTTCAATCCGCCGAGCCGGTAGCGCACCGAGGCCTCGAAGCCCTCGATGCGGATCAACGTCCCCGCCCCGCCGCCGTCGCCCGGCACGTGCGCCGCGCCGGTCACCTCGTAGGGCGAGCCCAGCGCCGCCGAGAGCGCGGCGATCGCGCGGGCGTCGTCGAGGCCGGTATAGACCAGCGTCGCCGTGCGCTCGGGGATCGGCAGGACCTTGAAGGTCACCTCGGTGAGCACCGCGAGCGTTCCCCAGGAGCCGGCGAGCGTCTTCACCAGGTCGAGCCCGGTGACGTTCTTCATCACGCGCCCGCCGTTCTTCACGGCCTCGCCGCGGCCGTTGACGAAGCGCACCCCGATCAGCGCGTCGCGCGCCGCTCCGACCATGATCCGACGGGGACCCGACAGGTTGGCCGCCGCCACCGCGCCGATCGTCGGCTCGCCGTCGGTGCCGAGCAGCGCGCGCCAGTCCGCGGGCTCGAAGGCGAGGCGCTGGGTCTTCTCGGCGAGCGTGCGCTCCACCTCGGCGAGCGGCGTACCGGCGCGCGCGCCGATGACGAGCTCCGCCGGCTCGTAGAGCGTGATGCCGCCGAGCCCGCGGGTGGAGAGCGTCGCTTCGGTCTGCGCCGGGCGGCCGACGGCGCGCTTCGTCGCGCCGCCGGCGATCGCGAGCGGCGTTGCGCGTGCGGCGGCGTCGGCGACGAGCGCGCGGACCTCGTCCTCGCTCGAGGGGCTGTGCGTCGTCACGCCGCCTCCCGCCCGGTCGCCGGAGCCGAGTCGTCGATGTCGCGTCCCTCCAGGGGGAAGACCTTGGCGGGGTTGAGGAGCCAGAGCGGATCGAACACGCCGCGCACCCGCAGCTGCTGCTGGAGATCCGCGCGGTCGTACTGCGTCGTCATCAGGTCGCGCTTCTCGATGCCGACCCCGTGCTCGCCGGTGAGGCAGCCGCCTACCTCGACGCACAGCCGCAGGATGTCCTCGCCGGCGGCCTCCGCCTTCTCCATCTCGCCCGGCGTGTTGGTGTCGAACATCACCAGCGGGTGGAGGTTGCCGTCGCCGGCGTGGAAGACGTTGGCGACACGCAGCCCGTAGCCCTCGACGATCTCGTCGATGCGCCTGAGGACGTGCTTCAGCTGGCCGGTGGGGATCGTGCCGTCCATGCAGATGTAGTCGGCGACGCGGCCGGTGGCGCCGAAGGCGGACTTGCGGCCCTTCCAGATCGCGGCGGCCTCGGCCTCGCTCTGCGCGACCTTGAGCGCCCGCGGGTTGAAGGGCTCGGCGATCGCGACGATGCGCGCGAAAGCGTCCTCGATCTCCTCCTCCGAGCCCTCGACCTCGATGATCAGCATCGCCTCGACGTCGAGCGGGTATCCCGCGTGCGCGAAGGCCTCGCAGATCTCGATCGCGGGCTTGTCCATGTACTCCAGCGCCACGGGGATGATGCCCGCGCCGATGATGGCGGCGACGCAGGCGCCGCACTCCTCCACGCTGTCGAAGCCCATCAGCGCAGGGCGCGCGCCCTCCGCCGCGCGCAGGATGCGCACGGTCGCCTCCGTCACGATGCCGAGCTGACCCTCCGAGCCCGTCATCAGGCCGAGGAAATCGTAGCCCGGCGCGTCCAGCATGTCTCCGCCGATCTCCACCACGGTGCCGTCGACGAGGACGACGGTGAGGCCCAGGAGGTTGTTGGTGGTGACGCCGTACTTCAGGCAATGCGCGCCGCCGGAGTTCATTGCCACGTTCCCGGCGATGGTGCAGGCGAGCTGGCTCGACGGGTCGGGCGCATAGAAGAAGCCCTCGTGCGCCACCGCCTGCGAGATGGCGAGGTTGGTGATGCCGGCCTCGACCCGCATGGTGCGGTTCGCGAAATCGGTCTCCAGCACACGGTTGAGCTTGGAGACGCCGATCACGACCGCGTCCTCCTGCGGGATCGCCCCGCCGGCGAGCGAGGTGCCCGCCCCGCGGGCGACCACCTTCACTCCGTTCTCCCGGCAGAACCGCATCACGGCCGCGACCTCCTGCGTGGAGGAGGGCAGCACCACCGCGAGCGGCAGGCGGCGGTAGGCGGTGAGCGCGTCGGTCTCGAAGGCGCGGCGCTCGTCCTCGGTGACGATCAGCGCGTCCGGCGCGACCAGCGGCGCGAGGCCGGCGAGGATGGCGTCGCGCCGCGCCAGGATGCCGGCGTCGGGGGGCGGGAAGGCGATCGACATGGCGCGTCCTCCTCGTCGTGCGGTCGGTTCCTCCCGTCTCGTCCGGACGGGTTCCAATCCAACAATAGGCGCAACGCTTCGCGCTTAACAGGGGCGTCGCCTGCGCTAGATTGTTTCCCCCCGTGACATAATCGAGGGCGACCATGGACAGGCTGGGTGATCTCGACGTCTTCGCGCGCATCGTCGCCGCGCGCTCGATGTCGGCCGCGGGGCGCGAGCTCGGGCTCTCGCCGGCGGTGGTGTCGAAGCGCATGCGGCGGCTCGAGGAGAGGCTCGGCGTGCGGCTCCTCCAGCGCACGACGCGCTCCCTCGCGCTCACCGAGGCGGGGCGCGGCTTCCACGAGCGGGTGGTGGCGATCCTCGCCTCGGTGGAGGAGGCGGAGGCGTGGGCGATGTCCGGGGCCGCCGAGCCGCGGGGGCTGCTGCGGGTCTCGGCGCCGACCTCGTTCGGGCGCATGCACGTCGCGCCCCATCTCGTGCGCTTCCTCGCGGCCCACCCGCAGGTGACCGTCGACCTCGCCCTCTCCGACGCCTTCGTCGACGTCGTCGCCGAGGGTCTCGACCTCGCGATCCGCATCGCGGACCTGTCGGATTCGAGTCTCGTCGCCAAGAAGCTCGCGCCGAGCCATCGGGTGCTGGTGGCGACGCCGGGCTACCTCGCCGTCCGAGGCACGCCCGCCGATCTCGACGCGCTCGCGCGCCACACGCTCCTCGTCCACGGCGCGCCGGAATGGCGGCTCGACGGGCCGGATGGCCCGCGCACGGTGCGCATCACGTCGCCGCTGCGCACCAACTCGAGCGAGGTCGTGCGCGAGGCCGTGCTCTCGGGTGCGGGCATCGCGCTGCGCTCGACCTGGGACGTCGGGTCGGAGCTGAAGTCCGGCGCCCTCGTGCGCGTGCTTCCCGCCTGGCGCTCCTCCGCCCGCGTCGCCATCCACGCGGTGTATCCCAGCCGGCGGCATCTGGAGCAGAAGACGCGGGCGTTCATCGATTTCCTCGAGGAGCTGTATGGGGCGACGCCGTATTGGGATGCGGGGCTTCGGTTGTGAGGCGCGCGCCGGCGCATGACGCCTTCGCCGCCGAACCCCGCCCCTCTCACGCATGCCAGCCTCCCCCCTCCCGCAACGCTCCCGCCTCGACCCGCGCGCGTGGAGCGCGTATGAGCGCCGGGCCACACGCACCGCCCCGCCGCAGGACACGCAAGGAGCCCGCCCATGCATCGCCTCAACGGCAAGGTCGCCCTCGTCACCGGTGCCGCGCGGGGGATCGGGGCGGCGATCGCCAAGGCCTTCGCCACGCAGGGCGCCTTCGTGCTCGTCACCGACATCGACGAGGCCGGCGCCGCCGCTCAGGCCGAGCAGCTCGGCCCTTGCGCCGCGCACACCAAGCTCGACGTGCGCGAGGAGGCGGACTGGATCGCCGCGGTCGACAATCTCGTCGCCGCGCGCGGCAAGCTCGACGTGCTCGTCAACAACGCCGGCATCACCGGCTTCGAGAACGGCATGGTGCCGCACGATCCCGAGCATGCATCGCTCGCCGACTGGCGGGCGGTGCACGCCGTCGATCTCGACGGCGTGTTCCTCGGCTGCAAGCACGCGATCCGCGCCATGCGCCCCGCGGGGACGGGCTCGATCGTCAACATCGCCTCGCGCTCGGGGATGGTCGGCGTGCCCGGCGCCGCCGCCTACGCCTCCGCCAAGGCGGCGGTGCGCAACCACACCAAGAGCGTGGCGCTCTACTGCGCCGCCCAGGGTCTCGCCATCCGCTGCAACGCCATCTGCCCCGCCGCGATCCTCACCCCGATGTGGGAGGTCGTGCTCGGCACCGGCCCCGAGCGCGCCGCCCGCGAGGCGGCGGCGCTGGCGGACTGCCCGATGAAGCGCTTCGGCCGTCCCGACGAGGTCGCCGCGCTCGCCGTCATGCTCGCCTCCGACGAGGCCACCTACATGACCGGCGCCGAGCTCGTCCTCGACGGCGGCATCCTCGCCGGCGGCGCCGCGCCGGCACCCTCGGAGGGGTAGGCGCGACGCCGCGCGGCCTCACAGCTCCGGCAGCACGCCCGCGGGGGCTGCGGCGGCGAGCGCGCCCGTCGCGACGAGGTCGCGGGCGGCGGCGATGTCCGGGGCGAGCGGGCGGTCGACCTCGAGCGGCGGGGAGACCGCGCGGATGGCGGCGAGCGCCGGCAGGAGCGCCGGGCTCGTCTCGAGCGGCGCGCGCAGCTCCACGCCCTGCGCGGCGGTCAGCGCCTCGATGCCGACGATGCCGTAGAGGTTTTCCGTCATGGCGAGGAGCCGGCGCGCGCCGTGGCAGGCCATGGAGACGTGGTCCTCCTGGTTGGCGGAGGTGGGCGTCGAGTCGACCGAGGCGGGATGCGCCATCTGCTTGTTCTCGGACATCAGCGCCGCCGAGGTCACCTCCGCGATCATCAGCCCCGAGTTCAGGCCGGGGCTTCTCGCCAGGAAGGCGGGCAGGCCGAAGGAGAGGGCGGGGTCGACGAGGAGCGCGATGCGCCGCTGCGTCACCGAGCCGATCTCGGCCACCGCGAGCGCGATCTGGTCGGCGGCGAAGGCCACCGGCTCGGCGTGGAAGTTGCCGCCGGAGACGACGCTGTCGTCCGACAGGACGAGCGGGTTGTCGGTCACCGCGTTCGCCTCGATCTCGAGCGTGGACGCGGCCTGGCGCAGGAGGTCGAGGCAGGCGCCCGCGACCTGTGGCTGGCAGCGGATGCAATAGGGGTCCTGCACCCGCTCGTCGCCCTCGCGATGCGCCTCGCGAATCCCCGAGCCCTCGAGCAGCGCCCTGAGCGCGGCGCCGACGTCGATCTGCCCGCGATGGCCGCGCAGGGCGTGGATCTCCGCCCGGAACGGCGCCGGCGAGCCCATCGCGGCGTCCGTCGACAGCGCGCCGGTGACGATCGCCGCCTTCAGCGCGCGGTGGGCCTCGAACAGGCCCGCGAGCGCGAGCGCGGTGGAGACCTGCGTGCCGTTGATGAGCGCGAGCCCCTCCTTCGCCGCGAGCCGCACCGGCGCGAGCCCCGCACGCGCGAGCGCATCGGCGCCGGGAAGCCGCTCCCCGCCGAGGACGGCCTCGCCCTCGCCGATCATCACGAGCGTCATGTGCGCGAGCGGCGCGAGGTCGCCCGAGGCGCCGACCGAGCCCTTCTCGGGAATGACCGGCAGCACGTCGCCGGCGAGCATGCCCTCGATCAGCCGCACGACCTCGTGGCGCACCCCCGAGGCGCCGCGCCCGAGCGAGATCAGCTTCAGGGACATCACCAGACGCACCACCGCCGCGGGCAGCGGCGCGCCGAAGCCGCAGGCGTGGGAGCGGATCAGGTTCTGCTGCAGCGTCGCCACGTCGCCCGCCGGGATGCGGATCGAGGCGAGCTTGCCGAAGCCGGTGTTGACGCCGTAGACCGGCGCGTCCCCCGCCGCGATCTGGGCGATCCGCGCGGCGGAGCGCGCGATCCCGGCGTCGCAGGCGGGGTCGAGCCGCGCGGGTGCCCCGGTGCGGTAGATGCGCTCCAGCGTCGCGAGCGGCACGCGCCCGGGCTCGAGCACGAGGGCGGAGGCCGGATCGTCTCGAACGGGGCTCACGGGCGCACCTCCTCCCCCGCGACGACGCGGGCGTGGAGCGGGTTGAAGCCGATGCGATAGACGAGCTCGGCCGGGGTCTCGACGTCCCAGATCGCGAGATCCGCCGCCTTGCCGGGCTCGAGCGTGCCGATCTCGTCGAGAAGCCCGAGCGCGCGGGCCGCCTCGCGGGTCGTGCCCGCGAGGCATTCGCTCGGGGTGAGGCGGAACAGCGTGGCGCCCATGTTCATGGCGAGGAGCAGGGACGTCAGCGGCGAGGAGCCGGGATTGCAGTCGCTCGCGAGCGCGATCGGCACGCCCGCCGCGCGCAGCGCCGCCACCGGCGGTGCCTGCGTCTCGCGCAGCGTGTAGTAGGCGCCGGGCAGGAGCACCGCCACCGTCCCGGCCTCGGCCATGGCCGCGACGCCGGCCTCGTCGAGGTATTCCAGATGGTCCGCCGAGAGCGCGCCGCGGGATGCAGCGAGCGCTGCGCCGCCGAGGTTCGAGAGCTGCTCGGCGTGGAGCTTCACCGGCAGGCCCATGGCGACGGCCGCGTCGAGGACGCGGGCGATCTCGGCGGGGGAGAAGGCGATGCCCTCGCAGAAGCCGTCCACCGCGTCGACGAGGCCGCGGGCGTGCGCCTGCGCGAGGCCTGGCAGCACGACGGCGTCGAGATAGGCGCCCGCCCGGCCGGCGTATTCCGGCGGCACCGCATGCGCCGCGAGCCACGAGGTGGCGACCCGCACGCGCCGCTCGCGGGCGAGGCGGCGGGCGGCCTCGAGCATGGCGATCTCTGTCGTGATGTCGAGGCCGTAGCCGGACTTGACCTCGATCGTCGTCATGCCCTCCGCGAGGAAGGCGTCGAGCCGCGGCAGGGCGGCGGCGACGAGGCCCTCGACGTCGAGCGCGCGGGTGGCGCGCACCGTGGAGAGGATGCCGCCGCCGGCGCGGGCGATGTCCTCGTAGCGCGCGCCCTCGAGCCGCATCTCGAACTCGCGGGCGCGGCTACCGCCGTGGACGATGTGGGTGTGGCAGTCGACGAGGCCCGGCGTGATCCAGCGCCCGTCGCAGGCGACGACCTCCGCACCGCGCGCGGCCTCCGTCGGCAGGTCGCGTTCCGGTCCGACCCAGGCGATTCGGCCGTCGCGGGCGACGACCGCGCCGCCCTCCACCGCGCCGATCCCGGGCAGGCCGGGGGCGAAGGTGGCGAGCCGGGCGTCGCGCCACAGGCGTGCCGGGCTGGTGCGTGGCGTGGGCTGGTGTTCCGCCATGCCTGCCTCCCTGCTGGTGGCGACATGTCTATGCTGCGCATGCCGGCACGCAAGCGAAATCGGGGGTCGGCGGGCGGCCCCTAACGCGAGAAGGCCGCCTCGCGGCGGCCTTCGGCAGAACGTCGGCGGACCCGGCGAGTCCTCAGAGCCCGAGCCGGGCCTTCACGTCGCGCAGCTGCGCCACCGTGTCCGCCGCCTCGGCCTTGAGGACGGGGTCCTCGATGGTCTCGTGCGCCGTCTCGGCGCGGGAGATCTCGCGGGAGAGGATGTCGCCGGTGACCTCGGAGACCGGCATGGCGCGCTCTGCCAGGACGGTCGCGCCCTTGGGGCCGACGTCGACGAAGCCGCCCTGGACGAGGATGCGCTCCTCGCCCTTGCCGGACCCGACGACGAGGAAGCCCGTCTTCAGGGAGGTCATCATCGGGGCGTGGTCGGCGAGCAGCGTCATCTCGCCCTCGGAGGCGGGGATCACCACCGTCTCGACGTCGCCCGAGAAGATGATTCGCTCCGGGGAGACGAGCTCGAAGGGGAAGCTGGCCATTGAACCCTCTTGGGACCCGCGTCGGAATGGGAGGCGGGCGTGCCGTCCCGGCGCGCCCGCGATCGATGGTCGGCCCCGGTCAGGCCGCCTGGGCGAGGCGCTCGGCCTTCTCGACCGCCATGTCGATGGAGCCGACCATGTAGAAGGCGGCCTCCGGCAGATGGTCGTACTTGCCCTCGACGAGGCCCTTGAAGCCCTTGATCGTGTCCTCGAGCGACACGAGCTGGCCCGGCGAGCCGGTGAACACCTCGGCGACGAAGAAGGGCTGCGACAGGAAGCGCTCGATCTTGCGGGCGCGCGCCACCGTCATCTTGTCCTCCTCGGACAGCTCGTCCATGCCCAGGATCGCGATGATGTCCTGCAGCGACTTGTAGCGCTGGAGCACCTGCTGGACCTGGCGGGCGACCTGGTAGTGCTCCTCGCCGACGATGCGCGGGTCGAGCATGCGCGAGGTCGAGTCGAGCGGGTCCACCGCCGGGTAGATGCCCTTCTCGGAGATCGCGCGGTTGAGCACGGTCGTCGCGTCGAGGTGGGCGAAGGAGGTGGCCGGGGCCGGGTCGGTCAGGTCGTCGGCGGGCACGTAGATCGCCTGCACGGACGTGATCGAGCCCTTGGTCGTCGTGGTGATGCGCTCCTGCAGCTGGCCCATGTCGGTGGACAGGGTCGGCTGGTAGCCCACCGCCGAGGGGATGCGGCCGAGCAGCGCCGACACCTCGGAGCCCGCCTGCGTGAAGCGGAAGATGTTGTCGACGAAGAACAGCACGTCCTGGCCCTGGTCGCGGAAGTGCTCCGCGATGGTGAGGCCCGTGAGGCCGACGCGGGCGCGGGCACCGGGCGGCTCGTTCATCTGGCCGAACACGAGGGCGCACTTCGAGCCCTCGGTGGAGCCGTTGTTCTCGTGCGGGTCCTTGTTGACGCCCGACTCGATCATCTCGTGGTAGAGGTCGTTGCCCTCGCGGGTGCGCTCGCCGACGCCGGCGAACACCGAGTAGCCGCCGTGGGCCTTGGCGACGTTGTTGATCAGCTCCTGGATCAGCACGGTCTTGCCGACGCCGGCGCCGCCGAACAGGCCGATCTTGCCGCCGCGGGCGTACGGAGCGAGCAGGTCGATGACCTTGATGCCGGTGACGAGGATCTGCGCCTCGGTCGACTGGTCGGCGTAGCTCGGCGCCTCTGCGTGGATCGGACGGTAGCCCTCTGCCGGGACGGGGCCGGCCTCGTCGATCGGCTCGCCGATGACGTTGACGATGCGGCCGAGGCAGCCGGCGCCGACGGGCACGCGGATCGGCGCGCCGGTGTCGGTGACCGGCTGGCCACGGGTCAGGCCCTCGGTCGTGTCCATGGCGATGCAGCGCACGGTGCTCTCGCCGAGCTGCTGGGCCACCTCGAGGACGAGACGCATGCCGTTGTTGTCGGTCTCGAGGGCGTTGAGGATCTCCGGCAGGTGGCCGTCGAAGGAGACGTCGACGACGGCGCCGATGACCTGGGAGATGCGTCCGGTGGGTTCAGCCATGGGTCTCGTCCTCGTTGACTGCTCAGAGCGCCTCGGCGCCCGAGATGATTTCGATGAGTTCCTTGGTGATCTGAGCCTGACGCGTCCTGTTGTAGGTCAGCGTCTGCTTCTTGATCATCTCGCCGGCGTTGCGCGTGGCCGAGTCCATGGCCGACATGCGCGCGCCCTGCTCGGAGGCGCCGTTCTCGAGCAGCGCCGAGAAGATCTGCACCGAGACGTTGCGCGGCAGCAGCTTTTCCAGGATCTCCTGCTCGGAGGGCTCGTGCTCGTAGATCGCGCCCGATCCGGCCTCCTCGACCTGCGGGATCTCGGTCGGGATCAGCCGCTGGGCGGTGGGGATCTGCTGGATCACCGAGCGGAAGCGCGAGTAGAACAGCGTCGCCACGTCGAAGGCGCCCTCCGCGTAGAGGTTGAGCACCTTCTTGCCGATCTCCTCGGCGTTCTCGAAGCCGAGCACCTTCACGGAGCGCAGCTCGATCAGCTCGACGATCAGCTTGCCGTGCGTGCGGCGCAGGACGTCGTAGCCCTTGCGGCCGACGCAGATGATCTTGACCGTCTTGCCCTCGGCGAGCAGCCGGTTGGCCGTGTCGCGGGCGAGACGGGAGATCGAGGAGTTGAACGCGCCGCACAGGCCGCGCTCGGCGGTGCACACGACGAGCAGATGCGTGTCGGTCTTGCCGGTGCCGGAGAGGAGCTTGGGCGTCTCCGGGCCGATCTGGACGCCGGCGGCGACGTTGCCGAGCACCTTCGCCATGCGCTCGGCATAGGGGCGCGCCGCTTCCGCCTGCATCTGGGCGCGGCGCAGCTTCGCCGCGGCGACCATCTGCATGGCCTTGGTGATCTTCTGCGTCGCCTTCACCGAGGCGATGCGGTTGCGCAGATCCTTCAGAGACGGCATCGAGCGCCCAGACCTCTTCTCGTGTTCGCGACGGGTGCGGAAGCCCCGCCGCCGGGGAGCGGCGGCGAGGGTCTTGGTCGCCCGATCAGGCGGTGAAGGTCTTGGCGAAGTCCGACACGACGCCCTTGAGCTTCTCGGCCGTGTCGTCCTTCAGGTCCTTCGTCTCGCGGATCGCGTCGAGGATCTCCGGGTGCTTCTGGCGCAGCAGCGACAGGAGCCCCTCCTCGAAGGCGCGCACCTTCGCCACCGGCAGGGCGTCGAGGTAGCCGTTGACGCCGGCGTAGATCACGCAGACCTGCTCCTCCATCTTCAGCGGCGAGAACTGCGGCTGCTTCAGGAGCTCGGTGAGGCGCGCGCCGCGGTTGAGCAGGCGCTGGGTCGTGGCGTCGAGGTCGGAGCCGAACTGCGCGAAGGCCGCCATCTCGCGGTACTGCGCGAGCTCGCCCTTGATCTTGCCGGCGACCTTCTTCATCGCCTTGGTCTGGGCCGAGGAGCCCACGCGCGACACCGAGAGGCCGACGTTCACCGCCGGGCGGATGCCCTGGTAGAACAGGTCGGTCTCGAGGAAGATCTGCCCGTCGGTGATCGAGATCACGTTCGTCGGGATGTAGGCGGAGACGTCGTTCGCCTGGGTCTCGATCACCGGCAGCGCGGTGAGCGAGCCGAGGCCGGCGTCCTCGCCCATCTTTGCCGCGCGCTCGAGCAGGCGCGAGTGCAGGTAGAACACGTCGCCCGGGAAGGCCTCGCGGCCCGGCGGGCGGCGCAGCAGCAGCGACATCTGGCGGTAGGCGACGGCCTGCTTCGAGAGGTCGTCGTAGATGATGACCGCGTGCATGCCGTTGTCGCGGAAGTACTCGCCCATGGCGCAGCCGGCGAAGGGCGCGATGAACTGCATCGGCGCCGGGTCGGAGGCGGTCGCCGCGATGACGACCGAGTACTCCATCGCGCCGTTCTCCTCGAGCGCCTTCACGAACTGGGCGACCGTGGAGCGCTTCTGGCCCACCGCGACGTAGACGCAGTAGAGCTTCTGGCTCTCGGGCGCGCCCTCGACGTTGAGCGGCTTCTGGTTGAGGATCGTGTCGAGCGCGATCGCGGTCTTGCCGGTCTGGCGGTCGCCGATGATCAGCTCGCGCTGGCCGCGGCCGATCGGGATGAGCGCGTCGATCGCCTTGAGGCCCGTCGCCATCGGCTCGTGCACGGACTTGCGCGGGATGATGCCCGGCGCCTTCACGTCGACGCGCGCGCGCTCGGTGTACTGGATCGGGCCCTTGCCGTCGATCGGGTTGCCGAGCGCGTCGACGACGCGGCCGAGCAGGCCCTTTCCGACCGGCACGTCCACGATGGAGCCCGTGCGCTTGACCGTCTGGCCCTCGGAGATCTCGCGGTCGGAGCCGAACACCACGACGCCGACGTTGTCGGTCTCGAGGTTGAGCGCCATGCCGCGCACGCCGGACTCGAACTCCACCATCTCGCCGTACTGGACCTTGTCGAGGCCGTAGCAGCGCGCGATGCCGTCACCGATGGACAGCACCTGGCCGACTTCGCTGACCTCGGCCTCCTGGCCGAAGTTCTTGATCTGCTCCTTGAGGATCGCGGAGATCTCGGCTGCACGAATGTCCATCAGCGGGCCTCTTTCAGGCTGAGACGAATTGCATTGAGCTTGGTGCGCAGGGACGCGTCGATCATCCGCGAGCCGACCTTGACGACGAGGCCGCCGATCAGCGCGGGGTCGACCTTCACGTCGAGCGACACCTCGGACCCCGCGAGGTCGCGCACGGTGGCGCGGATCTCGTCGAGGAGGGTGGGGGACGGCTCCTCCGCGACTCGGACCTCGGCGGGGACGATGCCCTTGGCCCGCGCGTTCAGCGCCTTGTAGGCGCCGATCATCTGCAGGAGGAGGAAGAGACGGCGCTTGGAGGCGACGAGCCGCACGAAGTTGCCGGCGAGCCCGGAGATGCCCGCCTTGTCGAGCAGGGCGCCGATGGCGGCCTTCTGCTCGTCGGCGGTGTAGATCGGGCTCCGGAGCAGGCGGCGCAGGTCCTCGCTCTCGGCTGCCATGGCCTCGATGCGGGCGAGATCGGATTCGACCGCGTCTACCGCGGCCTGGTCCTGCGCCAGCTCGAACAGGGCGGACGCGTAACGGCCGGCGACCCCCGACACGATCGAGCCGCCGGACGACGACCCGCCTTCTTGATTTCGCTCAGCCACCGAAAGTCTCTTCCCGAATGGGAGCGCTCGGCCGCCGCGGGGCTGCGAAGGAGCGCTCGCTGAGGTCTGGATTTGGCTCGGCCGCGGGTGTGCGAGGCACCCGGTGCCCGCGAGGCGTGGCTGCGATACCATGGGATCTCAGGGGGCGCAAGCGCCGCGCACGCCGTTGCGGCACCGCTTTGCCGCAGCGCGAAAGACGCCCGCCGAACGCGGGCGGACGGCGTCCTTCAGGCGCGCTTGCGGGTCGCGGCCTCCGGTGCGCGGGCGGCCGTGCCGGCGGCCCGCTCGGCCGGGTTCGCGTCCTCCCGGTCACGCTGGAGCGGCAACCGCGGCGGCGCGTCGATGCGCTGCTTGAGCTGCTCCATCTGCCGCGCCACGGTGGCGATCTGCTCGATCATGGCCTGGGCGACCCGTGCGGGCGGGATGCCGGTCTCACCGGCGAGACCCTCGGGCGCGAAGGTCCGCGACACGCCGACCGCCTTGCGCCGGTCCGCGAAGGAGGCGTTCTCCATCGCCGCGATGTAGGCGGCGCAGCCGGCGGCCATTCCGGCGACGCCGTCGATGGCGCTCGCGAGCTTCTTGATGGCGGCGCGGGTCTCTGCGTCCACGTTGATCGGCCCCTCGTCTGCCCCCGGGCGCATCCCGGAACGAAGCGAAGCGTAGGCGGCGACCCGTCACCTTTGCGTTAAACCCGATGCATGGCGGTAAGGCCGTCGATCGCGGCCGCCCGCATGCGACCGCAGGACGCGGCGGGCCGCCGTGCGCCGGTCACTCGGCCGGGGGAGCGGCGGCGCCGTCGAGCTCGATCAGGTGGCCGGCCTTGTCGCGCTTGGTGGCGAGGTAGCGCACGTTCTCGGGATGGCGGCGCCCGACGCTGCGCACGTCGGCGACGACCTCGAGCCCCGCGGCGCGCAGGGCGGCGATCTTCTCGGGATTGTTCGTCATCACCCGCACGCGCGCGACGCCGAGCTGGCGCAGCATCTGCGCGGCGAAGCCGAAGCGGCGCTGGTCCTGGCCGAAGCCCAGCGCCTCGTCAGCCTCGTAGGTGTCGAAACCTTCGGCCTGGAGCTGGTACGCGCGGATCTTGTTGGCGATGCCGTTCCCGCGGCCCTCCTGGTCGAGGTATAGCAGGATGCCGCCGCCGCCCGCCGCCATGGCCTGGACCGTGCCGCGCAGCTGGTCTCCGCAGTCGCACTTGAGCGAGCCGAAGAGATCACCGGTGAGGCAGGCCGAGTGCAGGCGCACGAGCACGGGCTTGGCGAGATCCGGCTCGCCGACCACCACGGCGACCTGGTCGCGCATGCCTTCGCCGCCGCGGAAGACGACGAATTCCGTCGTCGCCGCACCCTCGAGCGGCACCGGCGCCCGGCTCGCGATGCGCAGCGTCCTCGCCTGGCGGGCGCGGAAGGAGCGGATCGCCTGGGCGGGCACGCGCAGCAGGCTCGGCTCGCGCTCGATGGCGGCGCGCACGGGGAAGGTCACCACCGCGGGCGTGACGAACGCGAGGCGGGCGAGCTCGAGGGCGTCGGCGTCGAGCGGGTCGACCGGATGGGCGGGAGCGTCGAGCCGCGCCTCCGTGCGCCGGGCGAGGCTCTCGATCCGCTGCGCGTCGAGCCGGGGCAGCGCGACCGCGCCGGGCTCGGCACGCTCGCGGCCGATGCGCGACAGCCGCTGCTCGGTGAGCACGAGACGAGCGGTGCCGTCGGCGACGACGTCCAGGTGCGTGCAGGCCTCCGCGTCGAGGTCCTCGACGCCGACGGCGACGATCGCGCGGTCGCCGTCCTCGATCAGGACCGGGCGGGCGTGGCGGAACTCGGCGATGGCGCGCTCGACCCGCGTCAGGTCGATATCCCCGCTCGAGCCCATTACGAGACGCATCATGACTTCCTGGCCTTTCACCCGTGGCGGGATACGCAGCGAGCCGCGGGTTGGACGACAAGCGCCGACCCTGGCCGTTCGTTCCCGCCACGCTAGTTCGTGAGGGTCTCCGCGCGAGAGAGGGCTCTCCGCGAGAGGGGTTCTCCGATCGTGCGCGCCGAAGTGAGCCGGCTCGCGTTATATCGGGCGCAAGTCGCGCAGGGCAATTCGGGTACGGCGTATGCGAGATCACGGATCAGGGAGAAGCGCGGCCTCATTGCCGCAGGGGGACGCCCGGTCGGCGGCCGCGCCGGCGCCGGAGGCGGTCTTCTCGCCGTTCGCGGCGGGGCGGCCCGACGCACCCTTCGTCGTGGGCCAGCTCGGCCAGTCTCTCGACGGGCGCATCGCCACGGTGACGGGGCACTCCAAGTACATCAACGGGACGGCGGCACTCGATCACCTGCATGCGATCCGCGCCCGCGTCGACGCCGTGCTCGTCGGCGTCGGCACGGCGCTCGCCGACGATCCGCTGCTGACCGTGCGCCGCGTGCCCGGCGAGAGCCCCGCGCGCGTCGTGCTCGACCCGAGCGGGCGCCTGCCTCCCACCTCCGCGGTCTGGCGGGAGGACGGCGCGCGTCGCATCGCGCTGCGCCGCGCGGGTGTCGATGCGACGCTTCCCGTCGGCGTCGAGGCGCTCGCGCTGCCGGCGGACGATGCCGGCCGCGTCGATCCGCGGGCGATCGTCGCGGCGCTCGGGCGGCTCGGCATCGCGCGGCTGCTGGTGGAGGGCGGGGCGGACACCGTCTCGCGCTTCCTCGCGGCGGGCGCGCTCGACCGGCTGCACGTGCTCGTCTCGCCGATGCTGATCGGTTCCGGGCGGCCGGGCCTGACGCTCGCACCGATCGAGACCGTTGGGGAGGCCTTGCGTCCGCGCGCACGGACCTATCTCCTGGCGGACGGGGACGTCCTTTTCGACTGCGACCTGCGATCGGAGGCCGCCGCGGGGGGCGCCTGAGGGAGAGAGCGGATGGCGGGACGAGACATCGCGGTCGCGCCGCGTTACGCGGCGGTGCAGATCTGGATCCACTGGCTCACCGCCCTCGTGATCGTGGGCATGATCGCGGCGGGGCTGACGATGACGCGCATCGGGCCGGGCACGCTGACGAACGCGCTCTACGAGCTGCACAAGTCGTTCGGTCTGATCGTCGTCGGGCTCGTCGTCCTGCGCCTCGTCGCCCGCGCGGTGCACGGCGCGCCGGCGCACGCGCCGATGCCGGGATGGCAGCTGCTCGCCGCGCGCATCAGCCACGTCGCGCTCTATCTCCTGCTCGTCGTCGTGCCCCTGTCGGGCTGGGCGGCGACCTCCGCCTGCTGCGCACCGGTGAACCTGTTCTGGAGCGTCGACATGACGCTGCCGGTCGCACGCGGCTTCGACGTCGCGCGGCCGATCTTCGTCGTGCACAATTATGCTGCCTACCTGCTCGCCTTCGTCGTGCTGGTGCATGCGGGCGCAGCGCTGCAGCACCACTATCTGCGGCGCGACGACACGCTGGCGCGGATGACAGGAGGTCGCCCGCGCCGCGTCGGTCTCACGCGGAGCTGAGGCTCACGCCTCCGCGGCGCTCACGCCCACGCCCACGCCCACACCTACGCCCACCGGGCAGGAGACGCCGGTCCCGCCGAGCCCGCAATAGCCCCCGGGGTTCTTGGCGAGATATTGCTGGTGGTAGTCCTCGGCGAAGTAGAACGGCCCGGCCTCGCGGATCTCGGTCGTGATCGCGGGGAAGCCCGCCGCGCCCAGACGCTCGCCGTAGGCTGCGCGCGCCGCCTCCGCCGCCCGGCGTTGGCCCTCGCCGTGGACGTAGATGCCGGAGCGGTACTGCGTGCCGACGTCGTTGCCCTGGCGCATGCCCTGGGTCGGGTCGTGGCTCTCGAAGAAGGCCCCGAGCAGCCGCTCGTAGGAGATCTCCGCCGGATCGTAGACGACGCGCACGACCTCGTTGTGGCCGGTCATGCCCGAGCAGACCTCCTCGTAGGTCGGGTTCGGCGTGTGCCCGGCCGCGTAGCCCACGGCGGTGACCCACACGCCCGGCAGCTTCCAGAAGGCGCGCTCGGCGCCCCAGAAACAACCGAGCCCGAAATCGGCGATCGCCGCGCCCTCCGGGTACGGCCCCTGCAGCGGGCGCCCGGAGACGTGGTGGCGCTCGGCCGTCGGGATCGGGCGGTCGCGGCCCGGCAGCGCCTCGGCGGGTGTCGGGATCGTGGTCTTCTTGCGCATGAAGAACATGAAGGGCCTCCTCGTGACGTCCTGCGCCATATGGCCCTGCGCGCCCGGCGTTTCGAGGGGCGGACGCCTCACCGCTCCGTGAGGTAGCCCACGGGCTCCGGCCGCTTCTGGGAGAGCCACAAGAGGATCGCGCCGAGCACGAAGGCCACGATCGACGCCGGCCAGAGCAGCAGCGTCAGCAGCACCGGGTCCCACAGCACGGGCGAGACGTGGCGCGTGATCGCGGGCTCGAGCATGGGGAAGCTCTGCGGGAAGGCCTGGAACAGCACCTCGCCGAGCGGCGTGAAGGCGATCTCGTGGTTGGCGATCGAGCGCGTGCCGTCCACCACGAGCCCCACGAACCCCGCCGCGACGAGGAGCAGGCCGAGGACACGCACGAGAAAACGGATCATGGGACGACGCTCGCGAACGCTGAGGACACGAAGATGCCGCAAGCCTTACCCGCCCGCGCCGGCCGCGCAACAGCGAAATGCGGCCACGCTCTCCCGCATGACGGGGGCGAGGGATGGGGCAGGCGACGGGGCAGACGACGGGGCAGACGACGGGGCAGACATGGGCGAGACGCGTCGCGTGCCTCGGCAATGGGGCTTGCGTCGCGGCCGCCCCCGGATATATGGAGAGCCTCCGCGGGCGGCCGTTCCCATATCCGGCGCCCCCCGCGACGCGGACAGGTGGCCGAGTGGTTTAAGGCGCACGCCTGGAAAGTGTGTATACGGGAAACCGTATCGCGGGTTCGAATCCCGCCCTGTCCGCCACTCTACCGTTGCAGCACGTCGCACGCAATCGCAGACAGTCGCACGAACGCCTTGCCGAGCCCCGCATCGGCACGCTATTCCCGTCGCTCACAGTCGCAGGCCGTCGCCCCGGATCGCAAGCCGGAAGTGGGGCGCGCGGTGGGGTGAGCGGGAGGCGGTGGTGGGGCGGACCCTCAACAGGCTCACGGCGCGCGAGGTCGCGACCATCACGGCGCCGGGGCGCCACGCCGACGGCGGCAACCTCTATCTCCTGGTGGACCCGGCCGGCGCGAAGCGGTGGGTGTTCCTCTACCGCCTCAACGGCAAGCGTCGCGAGATGGGGCTCGGCTCCGTCCAGGCCGTGAAGCTCTCCCGCGCGCGCGAGATGGCCGCGGAAGCCCGAGCGATCGTCGCGGAGGGGCGCGACCCCATCGCCGCCCGTGCCGCCCCACCACAGCCCGTCCACCGCCCCACCTTCGGAGAGGTCGCCGAGCGATTCATCGCGATGCACGAGAGAGAATGGCGCTCCCCGGTCCACCGACGGCAGTGGCGGCAGACGCTTGAGCAGCACGCGGCCGGGATCTGGGCATCCCCGATCGCGGACGTCGATACCGAGGCCGTTCTGCGCGCGCTCCGGCCCCTGTGGCACACGAAGCCCGAGACGGCGAGCCGGCTGCGCGCTCGGATCGAACGCATCCTCGACGCTGGCCGCGTCGAGGGGCTGCGCGAGGGCGAGAACCCGGCGCGCTGGGCCGGCCATCTGCGGATGATCCTCCCGGCCCCGCGGAAGCTTGCGCGCGGCCATCACGCGGCGATGCCCTGGCGGGAGGTGCCGGCCTTCGTGCGAGACCTTCGGGCGCGCCACGGGCTCGCGCCGCTCGCGCTGGAATTCCTCATCCTCACGGCCGCGCGATCGGGCGAGGTGCGGGGCATGACGTGGCGCGAGCTCGACGTCGAGAGCGCGCTGTGGACCGTTCCCGCCGAGCGCATGAAGAGCGGCCGGGTGCATCGCGTCCCCCTCGCACCTCGAGCCCTGGCGATCCTCGAATTCGTCCGCCCGCGCGCCGGCAAAGACGGGCTCGTGTTCCCGGCGCCCCGCGGCGGGCCGATGAGCGACATGACCCTCTCGGCCGTACTGAAGCGCATGGGGCTGGGCGAGTACACCGTGCACGGCTTCCGTTCCTCGTTCCGGGATTGGGCAGGCGACGCCACGGCACATCCGCGGGAGATCATCGAGGCTGCGCTCGCGCACGTCGTCGGTGACGAGACGGAGCGGGCGTATCGAAGAGGCGACGCGCTGGCGCGCCGCCGTCAGCTCGCCATCGAATGGGAGGCCTTCGTCTGCGCAGCGACGTAGCGGCGAATCTCGCCAAGGCGGATGCGCACCCATCTCCCATCACGGGCCACAGCGAGCTTGCCCTCGTTGATGCGCCGGAACACGGTCGCGCGGTGCATCCCGAGCCGGGTCGCAGCCTCATCGATCGTCAGCATCGTGTCGTCGGTCTCGGTCATCGCGTATCCTCTTTGGGTTCGGCCGCCGCGCGCTCTTCTGTCGTCGGCCACTTCAGCTCGGCGGCGAGGATGTCGGCGACACGCGGCACGCCGTCGAGGGCAGCGGCGGCGCGGCGGAGATCGCCGAATGTGAGGTAGGAGCCGACGTCGGTCTGCGAGAACCGCTCGTCGTCGCGCCACTCGCCGCACAGCTTGATGCCCGCCGCTTTCGCGAACGGCTCCAGCGCGGCGCGCAGCCGGGCGGTCTCGGCCTGCGCTTCCTCAAGAAGCCGTACGTGCTCGCCGTCGTAAAGGCGGCGCTGGGTCTCCTTGAGGCGGGCGATCTGACTGCGCAGCCTCGCGATCTCGACGTCCTTGGCGTCGAGGGCGGGCTCGCGCGGGGCCGCGTCGTAGGCGGCGAGAGCGTTCGCGAGGGCATCCCAAGCCGCATCGGGCGCCGAGCCCTCGGTCTTGTGGTCCGCGACGATCAACGCCCGCGCCGCCTCGACGACGGCATCCACTGCGCTCGGGGGTGCCGGGACGGGGGCCGCCCCCTTCGCGAGGTTGAGAGCAGAGCGGAGGCGCCCCCACGGCATCGTGCCGGTGGCACTGGGGCCAGCGTCGAGGCGTGCGATCACCGCCTCCGCCGCCGCGATCAACTCAGTGACGGCATCGGTGACCGGGGGCGAGCTCGTAGCGGCTGGCGCACCGGAGGCCCGCTCCAGCGCCTCGACGCGCTGGATGACGCTCTTCACCGCCTCACGGGTGCTCTCGGCGCGATGGTGAAGCACCCCGAGCTCATCAGCGAGCGCACCGACTGCCGCGTCCGACAGGTCCAGCCCAATGGGCTCGCGCAGCCGCTCGCGAATTTCTTGCTCTCTCGTCATCGTCATCGTCCTTCCGTCGTGCGCTCGCGGAGAGCGCGGGTTCTCATCGGCCGCTTCCCGGTCGGGAAAGGACGGCTCGGGATGGTGTGCTTCCGCTTGCGGGCCGGCGGAGGCTCGGCGTCCGGGTCCACCTTCGCCAGGAGCCGGGCGCGGAACTCGGCGTTCGCCTTCTCGACCCGGCGGGCCTTCGCGATCATCGTCACGTCGCCGGGCTCGCGCCGGGCGTTCCGGCTCTCGCCGAGACGCCGGCCGTGCGTCTTCTCCCGATGCCCCTGCATCCCCTTGATCGCCACCTGCGGGCGCCACACGAGCGCGCCCGGGTCGTGCTGGGGTGGGTCGTAGTCGGTCCCGTCCGCGTTAACCGGGCGCATCCCGAGCGCGGGCGTGTGGTCGAGATCCAGCGCCACCTCATCGGGCCGCGCGTCCCGCTCCGTCCCGTCCTCCATCACGACGACCGGGATCATCCCGAGCCGGATCATCAGCTCGGCGAGCTGGCGCTTCGCCACCTGGACCTGGACGGCGAGCGGGACGGCGCGGCGGGGCGGGCGCGGGGGCATCAGGCGGCCTCCCCGCGGCTCTTCCACCACGCGCGGACGATGGCCGGCGAGGCGCCGAGCGCCACCGCTTCGATCGCCGCGAGCTTCGCGAGATCGTCCTGCGCGGACATATGGCACTCGGGCTCGGGCATCCCGGTCACGTGCGAGATGTACTCGTAGGCTCGATTCCGGGCCGTCCGGCGAATGCGTTTCACGGCTTGGTCGCGCTCCGGCCCCGCGGGCTCGGCGAGCTGATAGGCTTCCTCTGCGCGCTGCCACAGCGGATCGAAGGCGGCGTGCGCCCGCTGGCGGGCGTCGTGGACGGCCTGCGAAACGAGCGGGCGCCCACCCCACGAATGGAGCCCGCAGCACGAATGGCGGACGCCATAGCGGGTGCGGCGCTCCTCAGCGGGCTTGCCGCATGACGGGCAGGTCGGGCGCGCCATGGTCAGCCCTCCCCGCCGAAGAGCGACGCGGGAGCGGGATCGGCCCCGTGCACCCGCGGGAACTCCCGGACCATCAGGTCATCCGGTATCGGCGGAAGCGGCTTCCGGACGCCGCTCATCTGCTTCATGAAGAACGGCACGCCCGCGGCGGCGCACTGGTCGCGCAGGGACCGCGCCCAATCAGGATGCATCGGGCGGGCGCCGGCGCCGCTCTCGCCGCCGACGATGATCCAGTTCAACCAGAAACGACTGTGAACATCTTCGGCAGCCTCGCTGCCGATTTCGAGCTTCAACTGCTTCGCGCGCCAGCCCCACGTTGTCGTCATGCAATTGGTGTCGCCGCATACTGCGCACTGATCTGCACCGTTCGGGTGGCCTTCTTCGTCTGGGATCGCCTCATCCGTTGGATAGTCCGCGCCGCATGCGCTACAATGTTCCCACGTCTCCAGCCACCGAGCGAGATCAATAGGACCAAGTAGCGGCTCGCATGACAAAAACGCGACAGATATACTGAGCCTGTCCTTCGTTCGCAGAAGTTTAGGCACGTCGCGATCGGCCTCGGCTTGGTTCACGACAGTGGCGCCTAGCCAGACGTTCGCCGGCACGCCCGCAGGGAACATCGTGCGGAGCATGCCCCTCGCGTTCCCGATGCGTTTCGTGAGAAGCAACCAGTCGAGCGACGGCGTCGCGAGGATGAGCGCCGCGAGATCCGCCCGCCACTCGTCGGGCACCGCGTTGTCGAACACGTCCGCGAGGGACGCGCAGAACACGCGCTCGCGGCGGCCGGCAGCCGCAGCCTTGCGGTTCCAGACGTGCGGCTGGCGCCAGGTGCTCGGCGCCGTCCGGACCCGCGTCCCGACGCCCTTGCCGGGGCCTCCCCACTGCGCGCGACCGTGGCGCTTGTCCATCAGCGCTTCGGCATAGCAGTGGTCGCAGCCGGGACCGACATGGGCGCAGCCGATCCACGGGTTGAAGGTGTGGGCGGTCCACTCGATCGCGCTGTTCTCGGCCATGGTCAGCCCTCCCTCAGCCCGGCATCCCGGGCGGCGTTGATGAAGTCATTCGCGTTGCCGTGGTGCGTCTCCCCTCGAAACCGGAACGTCATCGTGCTCGGCCAGAAGTCCAACCGATCGCCCTGGTAAGTCCGGCTCCAGTGGTATTCTGTGTGCTGCGTCCAGCCGGTCGGGTCGGCGCTCGCCATGTTGCGGTCGCCCGCCTCGCGGTTCCGGCGGCGCTTGTGCTCGCGGAACTCGCGCCAATCCTCGGCTATGTCGCCCATGGTCAGCCCCTCTCCCTCACGCCCGCGTCCCGGGCGGCGTTGATCTCGGCGGCGCGGTCATCGGAGCCGCCATGGTCGGAGTGGTGTTCCTTGATCAGGCGGCGATGCGCGGCCCGGATCTCGTCGACCGAGGCGACCGGAGACACGCCGAGCACGACGTGCCAGGGGCGCGCGGCGCCGGGCGACGGCAGGGCCGCGAAGCCCGCGTAGGCCCGTTCCATCATCACGCCGCCGCCGTGGCGCTCAAGCGCGCGCATCGCCTCCAGCGCGAGCGTCAAGCTGCGCATGTTGTGCTCCGCGCGGAGGAAGCGGTCGCAGGCCATGGCCAGGGGCCGGCCCGCGCGGGTGAAGTAGATCGCCACCCCGTCGTCTTCGGGGATGCGCCCGGACGCGAGCGGGAGCCCGTCGCGCCGAAGCTGGCGGTTCGTCGAGATCACGATGCCCCGCGCGCCGTGCTTCGACAGCTCGCCCATGAGCGCATCTCGGGACTCGCCGAAGGTCCAGTCGTAGGCCGTCTTCCCAGCCTGGGCTTTTCGGTCGTGCCGGACGAACTTCGCCCGCCCGTCCATGCGCCTCCCGATCGGCGTCCGCGGCCATCCTTCGGGCCACGAGAGGGGGTAGGCTTCCGTCATCGCGCGCCCTCCGTCTCGCGAGCGGCGGCCGCGCGCACGCGCTTCCCGATCCCGTGGCCGCGGCGGTAGTCCGCGGTCTCGTCGTCGTTCCACTCCTGATCCGGGGCGGCGGGGCGACCCTTCGTGCCGTGCTGGTATCCGATCTCGAATGCCGAGCTCTCCCGACACCAGTCCTTGATGTCTTCCGGGGAGGGCAGGTCGTCGCCCTCCCCGGAGCGGCCCGCCGCGTCACCGGCCTGCGCGGCCGGAGAGGTATCGGCGGGGGAGCGCGAGGTCGTGCCACCCCCCTCCGCTTCCCCCGCCGCGCCCGCGCCAGGGGCCTGGTTGGGCGCGGGCGATTCCTGAATGTCGTCGTGCTCGAGCGCGGGCGTCTCGTCGCCCGCTACCGTGCGTTCGATCTGCGCGTGGTTGAAGCCGGGGCCGCGGGCGCCAGAGAGCCGGGCGGCGAGGCCGGAGGCCTGCGGCCGGCGCGCCTCGCGCTGCCCCTCGAAGTCGTAGAGCTCGTCGTCGCGGCGGATCAGGTCGTCGAGGTCCGACGACATCGGCAGGCGCTTCGCCAGCCGGCGCAGGACCGTCTTGCGCGCCATCTCCCCCCACCATTGCGACCACGGCCCGCTGTCCTTCGCCCGCGAGACGCTGCGCACGCGCTCGATCTCCTCGCGGGACATGAATTCGCGGTACACGCCGCCGTCGCTCGTCTCGGCGATGGCGTAGGCGCCGATGGGCGGGCCCTGCTCGCCGAAGACGACGGGCTCGTGCACGATCCGCTCCTCGTCGCCGAGCACGACCTCGAAGCGGTCCTTCGCGTGCACGACGTGCGCCCGGATGGACTTCAGCTCGCCGCTGTTGCGGACCTTCTTCAGGATGCCGCCGATCATGGGCATCCACTGAACGGCCTTGATCCACTCGTTCTCTTCGCGCCCGGTCTCGGGGTTCTTCACCTTGACCTTGGTGTTGTAGATCACGAGCGCGCCGTCGCGCCCGTCCGGAAGGAGGCCGTCCTGCGCCGCCTTCATGGCGCTCGAGAACAGGCTTCGGCGATCGGCCGCGAGGAGATCGGGGTTGCCGTTCACCGCCGTCAGCACGACGCGCATGAACCGCTCAACGGGGATGTGCGCCGGGAGCGCCATCCCGATCTCGCCTTCCATCTTGGTGAACTGGTCGCGGAACTCGACGGCGGGGGGGCGGCGCTCGGTCGTGGTGACGGCGTTCATGATCAGGCGGCCTCCATCTTGAGGGCTTCGATCTGCATCCGGACGCGGTTGCGCGCCCATTCGGGGATCTCGAGGAACTCGGCGTCGCCCTGCGTCCCGCCGGGCCCGGGCCACTCTCCCCGCTCGAGGCAGCGGGCGAAGACGCGCAGCGCCACCCGGATCGCGTCGGCGCCGAGGTCCAGGTCCTCCGTCTTCAGGGTCACGATCCGGCAGCACCACGGCGCGGTCTTCTCGACGAAGACGAGCGAGAAGGTCTCGAGGTCGCGGCCGAGCACCTGGCGGAAGCCCTCCCGGATGAGGGCGCCTTGCATGGCGTACCCGTACTCGGCGACCGTCTTCGCGAGCGCGTCGTAGGCGACGCTCGTCGTGGTCTTCAGGTCCGCCACGTCGTTCCCGTCGCCGGGGATGGCGTCTGGCCGCACCTTCAGCCACAGGCCCGTCCCGGCGTCCTTCCACACGATGCTCTGCTCGATCGCGCCGTTGAGGATGCCGGCGGCGACGAGCGGGTTCGCGGCGAGCGAGGCGGCCATGCCGCGGATGGCGTCGAGATCGTCCGGCTTCAGGACGGTGAGCCCGGCGGCTTCCTGCTCGTCGCGCCACGCCTTCGCGGCGTTCGTGCGCCAGTCCTTCCACTCGTCGGGACGGACGGCGAAGTGCCGGGCGAAGTCCGCCTCCCCGAGAAGCAGGTGATGCGCGGCGCGGCCGAGCGAGAACGCCTGCGTCTCGGTGCGCTCGACGCGGTTCGGGTTGAGGGGCGACGTGGCGAAGTAGTGCGCCGGGCTCTGCGAGAAGAGCGTCCGCAGGCCGGAGCTCGACACCGACGGGCCGTCGCAGAGGTCCGCGCCGTGGTAGCGCTCCATCGGGACGGAACCGTAGACGCCGGGCTCGGTGATGACCTCCCCGGCGGCGAGGATGCGCGCGCCGGAGAGCGGATGGGCGAGGGGAGCATTCATGGCGGTCCCCCTCAGAACCGGATGACGACGTGCGGGACGGAGCCCGCGGCGATGGCGAGCACGATCTTCCGCGCCGCGTCCTCGTCGACGCCACCGGTCGACATGATCGCCTCCTTGGCAGCGCCCATGACGCGCCCGCGATGCTCGCGGTCCGCCTGACGCGCGGCTTCGTCGGCCGCGGCCTTGCGCTCGGCTTCCGCCTTGGCCTCGGCCTCGCGCTCCAGGCGCTGGCGCTCCGCACGCTCGGCGGCGAGGGCTTCTTCGTGCGCGCGGCGCTCGGCGGCCGCGGCCTCCTCGGCCTTCCGGCGCTCTTCCGCGGCGGCACGGTCGGCGGCGAGCCGCGCAGCCTCTTCCTCGCGGCGGCGGGCTTCCTCCGCGGCGCGGGCCTCGCGCTCTGCCGCCTCACGCGCCGCGCGCTCTTCGGCCTCCCGCCGCTCGCGCTCGGCCTGTTCTGCGCGCAGCCGATCCAGTTCCGCACGCTCGGCCGCCTCGCGCTCGAGCCGTGCCTTGCCGTCGCGCAGCGCGTCGAGGGCGCGCTCCTTCTCGGCCCGCGCGAGGGGCGCGTTGACGCCGAACTCGCCCGGATCGATCTCGATGGCGGCGACGCGGGCGATCGTCGCCTCGACGTCCGCGACCGTGGCGCCGACCGGAACGACGGCGGCCCGCGCGAGATCGGAGATCACGGCATCGATCCGCGCCTGTCGCGCCTTCTCGGCCTCCTCCCACTCGGTCAGAGGGGCGCGGACGCGATGCTGCATCGCCTCGAGCGAATCCCACACCTCGCGCCGGACGGTGTTCACGGCGTTGATCGCCTTCCGGTGATCCTCGCCAAGATCCTTGCCGGCCTTGTCGATCGCGACCTTGTACCGGGCGATGCGCGCAGCGCGGCTGGCGATGGCCTTCCGGCCCTTGTCGGTGGCGAGGTCCACCGCGCCGGCGGCGATCTCCGCCTCCAGCTCGGCGACGAGACCGGGGAAGACCTCCGTCTCGCGGAACACCACGGCGGGGTCCGCCTCGACCATGTCGAGGAAGCGGGTCGAGTTGTCGCCGGCAACGGCGCGCGGGTTCACAGGGGCGTTCATGATCATGGTCCTCTCGTCTGGCGGCTCAGGCCGCGGGGGTGGTGGTGGCGGGACTCCGCAGGCGCGCCCGGATCATCGCGGCGGCGCGGGCGAACCCGTCGTCTTCGTCTTCCGAGAAGCGCGAGACGATCCCGGCGCACGTCGCGGTCTCGGCATCGATCACCGCGTCCGCCGCGGCGCCGGCTTCGGCCGCGAGATCCCGGAGGTGTCTGTTCGTGCGCGGCAGGACCGTGAGGATCTGCTTGCGCTTCTTCGCGTAGACGACGGGCACGATGCGTCGCGCGCTGGGCCAGTAGACGAGCCAGAGAGAGTACGCGCCCATCAGCGGCGTGAGGTGCTGCCCGCGCTGCTCGGCGATCTGCGCGACCATCTCGGCGCGATCCTCTTCCGTGAGATCGGCGCCGTCGTAGCGCTGGCGGGCTCTGTGCTCGGCGTGGCCGGCGCGCGCGAGGTCGTGCAGGGCGTCGAGGTCGAAATCGGTGGCGGCGTCGCTCATTCCGCGGCGTCCTTCCGTTCCCCGGCGCGCTCGCGGATCTCCGCTTCCCGCCGGGCGAGGGTGGTCGTGGTGGCGTCGTGGGCGGCGCGCTCGGCGTTGAGGTCGCGCACGGTCTCGTCGAGGGTCCGGCGCAGGCCGGCGACGATGCGCAGGGCGACCGAGCCCAGCGGGGTGAAGTCTTCGCGGTCACCCATCGGCCCGTCCCCCGCGGCTCTCGGCGTCCCGGTAGTCGAGCTCGACGTCGTCGCTCCCGTCCGACTCCAGCCACGCGATCACGCGCTGACCGAGGTAGGCGAGACCGCCGACGCCCGCGCCGATGGCGAGCGCGCCCGCGGCGACCTGGACGGCGGCTCCGGTGAGGTCGAGGAACCAGGCGCCGGGCGCGCTCGAGGCGGCCGTCGCCGCGTCCGCCGGGAGCACCGACGCCAGCACGACCGCGCTCGCGGTGAAGGCGACGAGGCCGGCCATGCCGAGCACGTCGCCGGTGTCGGCATGCGCGTCGTCACCATCGTCCGCATCCGGCTCGCCCTCGGTCGCGATCTCCTGGCAGTTCTGCCGGCCGCACCGCTCGCATTCGGTGTGCGTCAGGTTCGACCACGGGCCGCGCCAGGTGACGGTATCCGTGCCGCAGTAGGTGCAGATCATCGGCGTCACTCCGCAGCGGCCATGGCGCGCTCGCGCTCGGCGACCGCAGCCTCTACGCGCGCGTCGTCGAGCGCGCGCTGGACGAAGTCGCTCGCGAGGATCCGGGACTCGATCCCGGACGTGAGCACGATCGGCGCGCCGCCCGCGTCGTAGGCACGGACGAAGACGACCGACACGTCGCCCTCGGTGCCCCACTCCCACCCGATGCGCAGCGTCTCGCCGGGCTTGAACAGGTCCGGGGCGACGTCTTCGTGCAGGTCCACCTCGACTTCGTAGGGCGTCGTCGGCGGCTTCTCGTGGGCGTCCAGCGCGGCGTTGATGCCGCTGGCGACGTCCCGAGCGGCGGCGAAGCTCGCGAGGTAGATGCTCAGGCCGGTGCTGAAAGCGCTGCCCCGCTTGTTGAGCCGCACGACGCCGCTGATGGGCTGGCTCTGGACGGCCGCGGCATCAGCGCGGAAGGGGCCGTTGATGATGGTCTCGGTTCGCATGATCACGCTCCGATGCGGTCGCCAGCCTCCCGCATCACCGCAGCGGCGATGCAGGCGTACAGGCGGGGGGAGGAATGGGGGTCGAGCTGGTGAAAGCCGACGACGGTCCCGCAGTGGAAGTGCTCGCGGGAGATCGCGATCGCGCAGACCCGGCCGGCGGAGACCGTGGCCTCGACGGCGCGAAGGGCCGGCCCGCGGCCGTCGCCGAGCGTCACGTTGGTGAGGGTGAGGCGGGGCATGGTGGCGCTCCTCTCGGGAAGGAGCCGGGCGCGGACGCCCGGCGGGGGCGTCTCAGGCAGCGTGCGTGTCGAGGATCACGCGCTCGGCGGCGGCCTCGACCACGGCGAGGGCGGACGCGGCCTCATCGGCGAGGCGGGTCCAGCGGGCGGCGCTGATCTCGCAGTCGATGCGAGCGGCCGCGGTGCGGGCCTCCGCCTCCTGCGGGTCGGGCACGACGATCTCGACCGCATCGGCCTCCGCCTCGCACTTCGCGGCTTGGTCTCGGCACGTCGCGACGAGGTGATCCAACGCGCCACGGACGGCGGCGAGCTGCGCGCGGGTCAGCGTGAGCGTGACGGTCTCGGGAAGGGTCTCGGGCATCTTCGGGCTCCTCGTCTGGCCAGGCGGCCGGGGCGGTGACGAGGGAGATGTTGCTATAAGCGCAAAGCGTGGTCAAGCCGCTTTTTGCTCAGAGCGCAAAATTTCTGGAAATCGCAAGATTGCGGGCTTGACGCGGGGCCGGGGGCTTGACTAGCCTCGCGCGTAACCACTGACCCTTATCGGTCTCGACAGAGCCGAGGGGGAAGGCGACAAGCCTTTCCCCCTCCTCGACGCTCCTATAGGTCGAGATAGTCCTGATACGTTTGAGGTCTGTGATTACGCGAGCAGGCGCGAACGTTGAAGAGAGGGCCGCGCGCTGAGGCGCGGCCTCAGTCCAGCCGGTTCCGCGTCGTGAACAGGCCGATGTAGCGCCCGACGATTCGCTGACCCTCGAGCGGCTCAACTTTCGTCCCGTAGCGCGGATTGTCGGCAGTCACCTTTACCATCGCCGGCTCTTCACCTGGGCGAGTGGACACCTCAAGGCGCTTCACGATGACGCCTCCGAACCCATCGTCGAGCGCGTAAATGCCAGGCGGCGACGGATGCTTGTGCGTCACATCGATGAAGACGACGTCGCCTTCATCAAGCGTAGGCAGCATCGAGTCGCCTTGCACGGCGAAGCATCGAATTGCGCGAGACGGCACGGCTAGACGGCTGATCATGTGCGCCGGCAGCTGCCAGAGCCCACGTACGGCGTCGGCGTTCATGTGATCGCCTGGCCCTGTTGGGAGGAAGGCTTCAAGCGCTTGGCCGCCTCCACCTAAGCCGGCGCGTAGATCAATTTCAGGGACGGTGCCGGGGCCTATGTCGAACGTCGCGCCGTTGCCCTCGGCAATCGCAAGATCTTTGGGCTCGGTTGGGATGTGCTCGCGATCGTATTCCTCGGCTCGCACTCGTGTTACATCATCCGAGGCCAGCTTCTGCCGTGTCGCGGCAAGAGATCTCTCAAGATCGTAATGAGTGCGCAAGGGGTCGCTCAAGTCGAATAGTAGCCTTAACCCTTCTTCCGGCTCATTAAAAAAGCGGAACGCCACGGCAAGTTCTTGAAGAGTGATGAGCCGCTCGCCACTCAACATCCTTGTGACAGCGGACGGGTTCACCCCAAGCACCTTGGCAAAGGCGCTCTGCTTTTTCCCGGTACGATCGAAGCTGGCCTTAAGCCACTCGCGCGCCCGCCTGTTTGCGTTCCCCTCGCTCATGCGAGGCAGTCTTGCGACCGGCGGCTCGGGCGCAATCGACGAATTCGCAAAAATCGTTGCGATGGCATCTTGACCAACGTTGCTTTTTCCGCAATCGTCCGAGCCATGACGACTCCAGCCCAAACCATCATCGGGAAGTGCGGCGGCCACCAGGCCGTCGCCTCCATGCTCGGGGTGAACGTCAGCCGCGTCTACCGCTGGACCTACCCGGTCGCTCGCGGTGGCACCGGAGGCGTCATCCCCGCCCGCCATCAGGCGAAGCTCCTGACCACGGCCCGCGAGCGAGGCATCGAGCTCGAGCCCGCGGATTTCTTCCCCCGGGCGGAGGCGGCGGAATGAACGTCCCCGTCATCGCCCCGAACGACACGCTCCCGACGCTGATCGATCGCGCCACCGCCGCGCTGGCGAGCGCCCGCACCAGCGGTGAAGTGCTCGAAGCCCGCGACATGGCCCGGATGGCCTACGACGCGGCGAAGAGCGCGGCCCGGATCATGAAGGCCAAGGAGGCGCACGACAGCCTCATCGCCGACGTGCACCGCGCTCAGGCGCACGCGCTGGCGATCCGGGCGCGCGCGGAGATGCGGCTCGCGGAGGAATACGACATCGCCCAAGAGGGCGGCGAGGTGGCGAGGCCGGGCAACCCTAATTTTTCCGAAGGGGAAAAGTTGCCAAGCGCGCGGGACGTCGGCCTGCAACCGAAGGACCTCCACGAGGCCCGCGTGATGCGCGACGCCGAGCGCGCCGAGCCCGGCGTGATCCAGCGCACCATCAACCGAATCGTCGAGCGAGGCGAAGAGCCGACGCGCGCGGCGCTCAAGCGCGAGATCGCCGCGAAGCCCCAGCCCAAGCCGATGAACCCGAAAGCCCTGTGGCTGTGGGGCCGGCTGAAGGATTTCGAGCGGGAGGGCGTGCTCGATCATGCCGCGCTGTTCCTGCTGAACGAAATGACCGCGCCCATGCGCGAAGACGTGCGCCGCCTTGCGCCGCGCGTCCGTGAATTTCTACAGGAAGTCGAGGCAGAGGCATGAACCCGCATCAGCGCATCAGGGTCGAGCTGGCCCGGCAATACGAGAGCATGGCCGACGCGGTGGAGGTCACGTACTCCGCTCTCGCCTACCGCGTATGGGAACTGTTCTCGAATGGGGACGAAGACCCGAACATCCATTACGCGGCACTGGAGCACTACAAGCAAATGAGCCGCGCTTTCCTCCGCGCCCGGCACGACCCGGACGGAGAGGAGAACGAGGCGGTCCAGCACGACTTGGACTTCGGACCGCGGTTCTCGGGGAGGCTTCAGGACCGCTACCCGGTTCCGCGGATGAAAGGCGAGGAGCCGGTCTACAAGCTCCGCCAGCACCTCACGGCTTCTGAACGCGCGTGGAACGTCCGCCAACTCCGTCGCTCCGCTAGCGCCCGGCTCGAACACGCCGACGCTCTCGAAGCGGAAGGCCAGATGCAGAGCGCGGCCTGACCGATGCACGCCCCCGGCCTCTCCCCCCGCTCTGCGCTCGCCGAGAACACGGCCGCCCTGTGCGCGACGCACGGCCGGGAGCACGGCCGCTACCTCGACCTGTCCCCGGAGGCCCGCGCCTCCCGCGTGCCGCTCTACGCCGAGCGGGACGCCATCACCGCAACGATCGCCGCGGACCGTGCCGAGCGCCGGGAGCGGGAACGAGAGGAGGCCTGAGGGATGTTCCGGATCGGTCAGCTCGTGGTCTGCATCCTGGACCATCCGACCTGGGGATGGCCGGAGGCGATGGCGCGCCCGCGCAAGGATGATGTCTACACGGTCCGCGACGTCGAGTTCTTCGACGCCGATCCGGATACCGGGTTCTCCGAAGTCGTGCTCCACCGCGAGGACGGTTCGGCGTGCGTCCCGATGATCCTGGTCGAGGAACTGGAGAACGACACCGTGTCGACTGCATGCGGCTTCGTCGGCGAGCCGAGTTGGGTGGCGGTCTACTTCCGCCCCGCGGTCCGCACGGACATCTCGCTCATCCGCAACTTGCTCGCGCCGGTCGACGACCGCGCGCTCGAGCCCGCCTGAGAGGATCCGCACATGCCCGAGCCCACCACCCGAGAGCGCGCGATCCTGGCCGTGGATGCGCTGTGGCCTAGCGACCGATCCGGCGCGCAGGAGTCCTTCCACAGCCGGGCCGTCGCGATGGCCGAGAAGCTGATCCGCGACGAGCGCGAGGCGTGCACCCGCGTGCTCGACGGCGCCGGCGCCTTCCCCGCCTTCCAGAACCTCGCGGCCGCGATCCGCTCGCGCCGCTGACACCCACCCGGCGGCATCCCGTCGCCGCGCCTTCACCGCCCGCACCGCCGCCACCGTCCGCGCTGCGCAGACCGAGAGAGCCCGATGACCACCCGCCGCCACCTGATCCTCCGCAACGACGGCACCGTGCTCGAGCGCATGCCGGACGGGTGCGAGGTGCCCGTCCCCGGCATGGTCGCCGTGATCCACGACGCGAAGAGCACGTCGCGCGTCCAGGTCGGCGACCACTGGCCCGAGCGCCCGGCGTGCCTGGACCGCTCCGACGGCTCGCACGTCGCCCGGCTGCTCGCGCTCCCCTCGCATATGCCCGGCTCCCCCGCGGCCTGATCTCCGACCCCGCCACGATCCCTCGTCGCCCGCCATGCGGCAATGAAACCCTCACCGGAACCACTCATGAACGACCGGCCCACCGTCTTCCCGGAGTCCGCCATCCTCGCCCTCAAGGCCGCGACGCGCCGCGCCGCGGAATGCGCCGGCGGCGTGACCTACGTCTCGCAGTTCACCACGGCGAACACGGGTCTCCTCTCTCGCTACGGCTCGGCGTCGGAGACGCTGACCGCGCCGCTCGGCGTCGCGATCGTGCTCGACGCGAAGAGCGGGCTCACGGTCCCGCCGATCCTCCAGCAGTACGCCGCGCTGTTCGGGTTCGATCTCGTGCCGTCGGAGCGCGCCGAGCCGAGCGTCGAGCACTTCGCCCGCCATCTCGGCGATGTCGCCACCGCATCGGGCGCTCTCGTGCGCGAGATCGGCGAGGCCGTGGCGGATGGGCATGTCGACCACGTCGAGCGCCGGCGCATCCACGAGGCCGCGGAGGCGCTGGCCCAGGAGGTCGCGGAAGTCGCGGCCGATACCGATCCCGATCGCATCGTGCCGCGTCGCGGCTGAACCAGGAGGACAGGACCATGGCGAAGAAGCTCGGCGAGAGCGCGAACAAGGACGCGAAGCTGCCCGGCAAGGAGCAGGTCGAGAGCGTCCGGCGGCTCTACGACTCGGCGAAGCGAGAGGCGGCCGAAGCCCGCGGCGGCGTCGGCACCATCATCCAGAACGCCGAGAAGAAGCACAACATCCACCCCGCGGCCTTCAAGGCGGCGGTGAAGCTGCACGACATGGACCCGGTGAAGCGGTCCGCCTGGCTGGCGCACTTCGACCACTACCGGGACGCGCTCGGTCTCGACGCGCAGGCCGAGATGTTCCCGGAGAACGGGGACGGCGACGATGCCGACGAGGGGGCCGACGAGCTCGACGAGTTCGATGCCGCCGCGCCGCCGGCTCCCGAGCCCGATCCGGTCGCCGAGAACGTGACGCGCCTCGAGCGCGGCATGAAGCAGCTCGCGCACTGAGGCCGGGACGATGCGCCCGATAATCGCTCTCGACCTTGCCCACTCGACCGGCTGGGCTTCCGGCGCCCCGGACGCGGACCCGCGTTTCGGCACGCTCCAGCTCCCGAAGACGGGCGACGAGATCGGGCGCTTCCTCGCGCTCTTCGAGGATTGGCTGCTCGACCTGATCACCGTCGAGAGCCCGGCGCTCGTCGTCTTCGAGGCGCCGCTCCTCACGCGCGGGAACACCACCCCCACCGTGGCCCGGAAGCTCATGGGGCTCGCCAACGCGACGGAGGTCGCCTGCTACCGCCGGGACGTCCGGTGCGAGCAGGCGAACCTCGCGACCGTGAAGAAGGCCTTTGCCGGGCACGGGCGCGCCGAGAAGCACGAGATGGTCGCCGCGGCCCGCGCCCGCGGCTGGGATGTCCGCAACGACAACGAGGCGGACGCATGCGGCCTCTGGTTCTGCGCGGTGAAGCACCACGCGCCCGCGATCTTCCGCCGGCGCTTCACGAGCGACCTGTTCAACGCGGGAGCCCCGGCATGAACGGCACGACCATCCTCCTCTCAGCCGCCACGATCGCGCTCATGGCCGCCGCGCCGCGCGTCGAGGCCGGCTCCGGTCCCCATCGCCTCACGCTGTTCCCGACGCTCCTGATGCCCGACGGGCGGGTGTCGGTCGAGCCGGTGGACCTCGACGACGTGTTCCCCTCCCCGGACGCGTGCTGGCGCATGGCGGTGCACGTGATCCGGTCCGCTCCCTACGGCGTGGTGGTCGGTGATCGTGGTGGCCGTCTCGTGGCCATCGCCGCGGCGTGCTCCGCGGTCGAGCCCGGCGCGGGGGTGTGACGATGACCGCCCTCATCATCCCCTTCCCGCCCCGCGCGGCGGCTCCCGTCGTGCTCCCGATCCCCTGCGACCCGACGACGGAGCGGATGGCGCGCGACATCCTGGAGCACATTCGGGACTTCCGGATCACGAGCACCGCCGCCGTCGCCGCCTTCCTCGCCGATCGCGACTGGGAAGAGCACGAGATCGCCCGCCACCTCCACGCTGCCTGGCGCGTCGCTCGCGCGGCCCGCGGCGTCCCCGCGAGGGCCTGATCATGAGCACCGTTCGAGGGAGCCTGTTCGACCTCGTCATCGTCCGGCTCGCTGACGAGGGCGTCCCGGTGAAGGCGATGGCCCGCGCGTTCAAGCGCGGCACCGACGAGCTCTACACCCTGCTGCGCGATGCGTACGAAGACGGGCGGATCGTCGCCCTTCCTGCCGCGGATTGGCCCGTAACGGGCAATCGGTCCGAGCGCGTCCCGACCGCAGCCATTCGGCGAGCGGGAGTGGGGCAGATCGATGACCTGGTTCCGCACCTTGCGGCCACCTTCGGGCTCACGCCGCAGGAGTCGCGGTTCCTCTCGGCGCTGATCGCCTTCATGCGCGTCACCAAGGGCACGCTCCACACGCACGTCGCGCTCAACGAGGAGGCCGAGATGAAGATCGTCGACGTCGTGGCCTGCAAGCTTCGGAAGAAACTGGCGCGACACGGCCATTCGTTCGAGACGTTGTGGGGCTACGGGTACGCCATCGATCGCGCGACGCGGGATTCGATCCTCGCCCAGATCGCAGTGGAGGCCGCGTGATGTCCGATCGCCGCCTCCCCACCGACCCCGCTGCGCTGCTTGAGATCGTCGAGGACGCGCTCCTCACCGTGTCGGAAGCGCAGACGCGGGTTGCCCAAGCGCTCGTGGCGCTTCGCCGGCAGAACGCCGAGCGCGTCGTCATCGGCGCACCGCGGCTGGACATCGGCAGCCTCGCCGACGAGCCGCCGATCCCGCCATCTCTCGGCGCGCGTGCCGCGCCCGAGCCCGAATCCGTCTCGACCGTGGAGGGAAGGGAGGAGCGGGCCGCCGAAGCCCCCCAGCCCACCACCGGCGCCTCGCTCCTGGAGCCTGCCCCGGTCGAGACGGACCCCACCGCGGACGCGGACGAAGACGTCACGCCGTACCGGATCGTGTTCGAAGCCACGCGCGAGACGCTGCCGCCGCCGCCTCCGATGCCGGGTCGTGTACCGCCGAAGTGGAAGAGCAAGGCCGAGCACATCGCCCACCTGTGGCGGACAACCACCCTCGACACGTCGGGGATCGCGCGCGAGGCCGGTGCGAGCGAGGGCGGCGTGCGCGGCACGATCAGCAAGCTCGGGCTCACGGCGGAGATGCGGCAAGCGGGAGCGCCGTACCGCCAGCCTGGGCCGCCGCGCCGCTCGGCGCCGGTCACGTTGCACCCTATCGCCGTCCCCAATGAGCCACCGCCGGCCGAGCCGGAAGCGCCGCCCGCGGCCCCCGTCACGCGCGGGGACCGAATTGAGCACCTGTGGCGCACGACGACGCTCGGGACGGAGGCCATCGCGAAAGAGGCCGGCTCGACGCCCGGCGGCGTCCGGGCCGTGATCACGAAGCGCTCGCTCACCGCGGACATGCGCCCGGAAGGCGCCCCGCCACGCATCTCGGGCTTCGAGCGCATCCGTCGCCAGCGTGCCGCCGCCGCGCGGCCGCCGCGCGCGCCCGTGGTGCCCGAGCCCGAGGCCCCGTCGCCGGCGTCACCGGCCCCGCGCGTCACCACGGCGCCTGCCGGCCCGCTCCTCACCATCCTCGACAACGGGCATGTGATCGGCCCGACCGGGCAGGCTCTCGCGAACGTGCCGAAGCCGACGCGCCGGGTGCTGGCCCGCCTTGCGGCCCTCGCGCCCGACCAGTTCCTCGACGAGGCCACGCTGTGCGAGGCCGGTCCGTTCGATGCCGACCGGCTTCGGCTCGCCCTGGACGCGATGCGCCCGCGGCTCAAGAGCGTCGGTGTCGAGCTGTTCATGCCGCTCCAGAGGCACTGGAAGGTCCGCCGCCTCGACGGGGAGGCGCGGTCGTGAGCCAGAACACCTCTCACGCCGTGATGGCGCAGCGCGTCGAGGCGCGCGACAGCTTGGATTTCTTTCCGACCCCACCCTGGGCGACCCGCGCGCTGGTTCACGATGTTCTCGGCGTCGAGAACTGCCGAGGGGCGGTGTGGGAGCCGGCGTGCGGAGCCGGGCATATGTCCGCCGTGCTGGCCGAGACCTTCGGGCGTGTGCATCGTTCCGACGTCCACGACTACGGCATCGGCGCCTGTGTCGGCTCGTTCGTTGGCGAAGGCGCCGACCGCGCGGAATGCCCGTTCCGCCCTGACTGGATCATCACGAACCCGCCGTTCAACCTCGCGGTGGACTTCGCCGAGCGCGCCATAGCCGAGGCCGTCGTCGGCGCTGCCCTTCTCGTGCGCTCGACCTGGATCGAAGGCGTTGCGCGGTACGAGCGCATCTTTTCGCGGAACCCGCCGGCCATCGTCGCCCCGTTCGTCGAGCGGGTCCCGATGGTCAAGGGGCGGTGGGACCCGAACGCCACGACCGCCACCGCCTACGCCTGGATCATCTGGAGCGCGTGCGCGCTCGCCGCGGGGCGGACCGAGATGCGGTGGGTGCCGCCCGGTCGCCGCCGCGCGCTCACTCGCGCCGATGACGTCGCGCGCTTCGCGGGAGCCGCCGCATGAGCACCTACAGCACATCCCTCATCCCGCGTGCGACCATCGAGGAGCTGGTCGGTCACCGCGACCGGGCCGTCGAGCTCTACGACGATGCGGCCCGCCGGCTGCGCGATGCCCAGGAAGCGCACGCCCGCGCGGCTTCGGGGCACACCTACATCCGCCGCCGCGAATTCGAGCGCACCGGCCGTGACGTGGTGAAGGACGTCGACAGGGACGCGTGGAAGGGCGCGCTGAAGACGACCGGGCTCCTGGACCTCATGGACGCCAAGGAGCGCACCGCCTTCGAGAAGCAGATCGAAGACGACCCGCCGCCGTTCACGGTCGAGAACGTCTCGGCGACGTGCTTCCGGCTCCTCGGCGAAGCGGGGCCGATCTTCAATCGCGGGCTCGTCACGGCCTTCCGCAGGCTCTCCCGCGAGTACGCCAGCAACGACGGATTCAAGATCGGCCCGCGCATCGTGGTCGATTACGCCTTCAGCACCTACGGCGACGGGCGCGGCGGGGTCTACATCGGATCGTTCCGCAAGGACGACGACCTCGCGGACGTCGATCGGGCGATGCACGTGCTCGACGGGAAGCCCTACGAGCGCCGCGGCCCGACGTCGATCATCACCGCCATCGAGGCCGCGCGCGCCGAGCGCAACGGCCGGTCCGAAGCGGAGACGCCGTACTGGCGCGCCCGCTGGTTCAAGAACGGGAATGCGCACCTCTACCCGCTCCGGGACGATCTCCGCCGGCGGGTCAACCTGATCATCGCGGACCACTTCGGGCTCGCCGTCGCGAAGCCCGGGAAGCGGAGGGCCGCATGAGCACCCACGCCGCAAGGACCGAGGCGCCGGCCGCGCGAGACGCTGTGTCGCCGCGGGTCGCCAAGCTCCAAGGGACGATCGCCCGCGTCACGAAGCTCGTCGACGCTGCCCGTCTCGAGGCTGACCGCATTGAGCGGCACGACTGGGATATGCGCCGGATGAACCAGCGGCTCGCGCCGGGCGAGACACCGACCGGCCCGATGATGCCGGAATTCGCCGAGCGGATGCAGGACCAGCAGGACATCGCGATCGCGCTTGAGGCCTATCGGAACGAGCTTCAGCGCAAGCTCGGCGAGACGTTGGCGAAGGAGCGGAACCGCCGATGACCGATCTCGCCGCCATCGCCAAGGAGATCGCCGAGCCCGTCGCCCGGGAGCCGGGATGGCACGACTACGCCGGCACGCGCGAGGAGCTGATGGCGTGGTGCGCCGAGGCTCACCGGCATCTTGCCGACCTGCAGATGGCGGTTCTCTCGGCCGACCACGCCCGGACCCGGTTCGAAGCGAAGAAGCTCGCCGCGACGGTCGCGACGGTGGTGGGGACGATTCAGGACATGGACGCGCTGGCGACGGAGATCGCCGCGCGCGGGAAGGGGCAGGATGACCGACCTCTCGGATAGCCTCGTGGCCCTGAAGGACGCGGCCGGCGCGCCCGAGCCCGCCCCGTGGGATGGCGACGACGGCGAGGCGGCCGTCTTCGTCGGCGCGGACGCGCTCGACCAGGCGCGCCGCGAGAACGTCCGCATCTTCCTCACCGCCACCGAGTCCGACCAGCGCGCGCTCACGGCGATCGGCGCCCTCGCGGTGACGACGGAAGGCGGGTTTTCGGCGTGGGCTGGCGAGACGGCGCGGGACCTCGCGTCGTCTTTCATCGATCTCGACGTGGTCGTGGTCGCGGGCGAGTACCCGAAGAAGGCGCCTTCGATCTGCGCGGCCCTGCGCGAGGCCGGCGCGGCCGCGGTGCGGCTGCTCGAGCTGCCGGGCACGGGCGCCGCCCTGGACTGGACGCATGAGGCGCGCGACCCGGGGAATGAGATCTACGACCTCGCGGACGCGGTTGAGCCGTGGCGCCCGGAGACCGAGGCGAAGAAGCGCTCTCAGCTCGGCATCGTCTTCGGTCGCGACATCGAGCGGGCGGTGAAGCCGCACGCCTACCTCGTAGACGACATGATCACTGAGGGCGAGGTGTGCCTACTCGGCGGCGCGTCGGGCACCGGAAAGACCTTCCTCATCCTCGACATCGCCTTCGCGATCATCCGCGGGGCGAAGTTCCTCGGCCGCTTCGACACGAAGCGCGGGCCTGTCGTCTACCAGGCCGGCGAAGGCGCGAACGCGCTGCGGACGCGCCGCATCACCGCGTATCGGCGCGAGCTCGGCATCCCGGAAGACCACGACCTGCCGCTCGCCGTGATCCCGCGCCGCATCAACCTCTTCCGCGACGACGCCGACACCGAGAAGGTGATCGCCGACCTTAAGCTGGCCGCGGAGGTGTTCGGCGAGCCGGTGAAGGCCTTTATCGTCGACACCGTCTCGAAGGCGAGCACCGGCGCCGACGAGAACAGCGGCAAGGACGTGGGCGCGATCATCGCGCGGTGCCAGCGCATCCGCGAGGAGACGGGCGTCACCGTCATCCTGGTGATCCACACGAACGCCGACGGCAGCAAGGTGCGCGGCCACACGTCGTGGAAGGGCGACGTCGACTCCGTCCTGATCTGCGAGCGCCGCCTCGACCCGAAGACGAAGAAGGCGGATCCGCAGCACCGCGACGCCAACAAGCGCGAGATCCGCGACCTGCGCGTCGAGAAGCTGAAGGAGGGCGAAGACGGGTGGTCGGTGCCCTTCGTCCTGCGCGGCCATGTGCTCGGCCATCGCGAGAACGGCAAGGAGATCACGTCCTGCACCGTCGAGCCGCCGGATATGGGCGACCTTCCGATGGAGCCGTCGCAGGCGGCGGTCGGCGCGCCGCGGATGGCCGACAAGCCCCGGAACTACCTCAAGGCCATCAAGATGGCGCTCGACGAACACGGCGAGCCCCCGCCTCCCGGCTCCGGAATCCGGCTTCCGCCGCACATGCTCGTCGTGCATCGCAAGCATGTCATCCAGGCCTACGACGACATGTATCAGGGGCAGGAAACAGACCCGAAGAACCGCGAGCAGAACATGCGCAAGGCGCGCGAGCGGCTCGGCGACAAGCTCATCGCCAACGGCTTCATGTTCACGAAGAAGGACTGGTTCTGGCTGACCACACGGGGTCTCGCGCAAGTCACAGGCCGGCCGCCCGGTGTCACAGATCCCGCGTCAAACGTCACGGATCGCGCTTCAAATGTCACAGCCCCCGGCGATCACGTCACGCCCGGCGCCGATCCCGTCACGGATGACGACCTTTCCGATCTGCCCGACCTCATAGGGGGAGCGTGAGACGATGAGCATCGAGATCACGTGGATCAGCCTGCTCGACGATCTGCCGCCCGACGAACGCGGGAGCTATGTGCTCTACCAACAGGCCATCGTCGGCTTCGAGGAAGTCGGCAGCCTTCAAGC
This sequence comes from Salinarimonas sp. NSM, assembly GCF_052380005.1. Taxonomy (NCBI): domain Bacteria; kingdom Pseudomonadati; phylum Pseudomonadota; class Alphaproteobacteria; order Hyphomicrobiales; family Salinarimonadaceae; genus Salinarimonas; species Salinarimonas sp. NSM. The sequence continues at coordinate 50,168 of NZ_JBQTCJ010000006.1, read as the reverse complement.
CTTTCGGTCCAGCCCGGACGTCATCTACGCGTGGGCGAACGGCGAGCGCATCGGGCCGGTGATGGGCAGCGAGAAGCGCTCCGCACTCACGAACGCGCGCGCAGCCGTCGAGGCGCGGGTTCGGGCTGCTCGTGAGGCGGCGCCATGATCCCGCTCACCGACCGCCAGCGGCGCGAGATCGCGGTCCTCCCCCGCATCCTCTGGAGCGTGTGCCGCCAGGATGGGGCTCTCGTGGAAGACGGGGATGAGGGATCGATCGCCCGGCTCCGGGCCGCGCTCGACGCTGTGCAAGAGGAGGCCTTCGCCGGCCTCTACTTCCCGAAGGACCTGCGGAAGGCCGAGGATCAGATCACGAAGGCCACGCGGGCCGTCATCGTCCGCGCGGGCCTCGAGGACCAGCCCAACGCGAAGATCGTCGCTGCGGTGTGGCAGGTCTTCGCCCACCTCATCGAGCACGACGAGCTCGCGATCCACGACGGGTCACCGATGGCGGACGTGGTGGCGATCCTCGAGCCCGCCCACGCCCACGTCTACGAGAGCCCGGCGCTGGCGAGATCGGCGGCGAAGCGGGCGCGGAAGCTTCTCGACGCGCTGCACGCACAGGGGCTGTGGACCCGCGTACCGGCGATCGGTGAGCGCGAGGTGGCGGTATGAGCGCGCCCGTCGCCCTGTACAACGAGGTGGACCCCTATGCGGCGGAATGGCTTCGCAACCTCATCGCAGCCGGACTTGTTCGACCCGGCGACGTGGACGATCGGAGCATCCGAGACGTCCAGCCTGGCGACCTCGCCGGATACCGCCGCGTCCATCTATTCGCCGGGATCGCCGGATGGGACATCGCCGCGCAGCTTGCCGGATGGCCCGACGATCTCGAGCTCTGGACCGGCTCTTGCCCGTGCCAGCCGTTCAGCGCCGCCGGCAAGCGCGGGGGCTTCGCCGACGACCGCCATCTGTGGCCGGAGATGTTCCGCCTCGTCGAATCCCGCCGCCCTGCCGTCGTCGTGGGAGAGCAGGTTGCGAGCCGCGACGGCCTCGCTTGGCTCGACGCTGTATTCGCTGACCTGGAAGGTGCGGGTTACGCCTGCCGGGCGGTTGATCTGTGCGCTGCGGGCGTCGGCGCGCCGCACATCCGACAGCGGCTGTGGTGGGTTGCCGAGCGGCTGGCCGACGCCGACCCGGACGGACGCCGAACGCCGCGGGCAGGTCTCGCTCGAGCCGAAGCACGTGACGCTGAACCATGCGGCCGCAATGACGGGCTGGGGCACGCCGAACGCCTCGGCGCCGGGCGTTACGCCGGAGCAAGCCCTGGCGCGCAAGGCGGGGCTCTCGTGCGGCCAGTCGGTGACGACGCTGGACCATCAGGTGCAGCTCGCGGGGTGGGCGACGCCGACGGCGCACGAGAAGGTGCGCTCGGATGCCTTTCGGGAAGGGAGGGAGCCGAACGCGCAGGAATGCCTGCCGACGACCGGCCCGGCCCGGTTAACGGCCTCTGGCGAGATGCTGACTGGCTCTTCTGCCGGGACGGAAAGTGGCGGCCAGTTATCCCCTCATATGTCGGCTTGGCTAATGGGGTTCCCGCCGGAATGGGATATGGTAGCTCCCGAGACTATGCCTCGGAAAAGGAAGCTGTAAATGCCACAGAGAGCCAAGCCGGCCCCGATCAAGCATTGCCGCGCATGCGGGGCTCAGATGGATCGCAAGCGGATCAACGGTCGCCTGGAGGACCTGAGCGCGTTTCGGAATCGCGTCTACTGCGATCGGGCGTGCATGGCGCGCGGAATGGAGAAGGACGTCTGCCGCAGCCTGAGCCACAGTCGATCGAAGGCCGCGGCTCAGGCGAAGCCCGCATGCGAGGCGTGCGGGGCGACAGGGAAGCTCCACGTCCACCACCGAGACGAGGACCCTACCAACAACACGCCATCGAACTTGAGGACGTTGTGTCCGGCCTGCCATCGTCGCTCGCACTCGCCGAACTTCATGGAAGACGGCGTGACGCCGAAGCCATGCGAGCATTGTGCGCGGCCATCTGTGAAGCGGGGGCTGTGCGGAACTCACCTGAGCAGGCTCAAGCGGCATGGGCATCCCTTAGCGGTGAAGCGAAAGCGCGGATCGCAATGGGTTTTGGAGATATCTGGCGACGGGTGACGTTCGCGCCCCTGTCGACCGGTGAGCCCTCCCGAGTGGGACGCCTGCGCGCCTACGGCAACGCGATCTGCGTCCCGGTCGCGGCGCTCTTCCTCGAAAGCATCCTCGCCGAGCGCGCCGTGAAGGCCGCTCTCGCACCCACCATGGAGGCCGCGGAATGAGCGCGCAACGGGACATGCTCGTCGACCCGCTCGACCTCCCGAAGGACATCGCCGGCACGCCAGCGGCGCGGGCCTATCGCCGGGAGATGCGTCTTCGGGCGCCGGCCTACATCTGGACCCGAGAGGACGTCCAGGCGGACCTTGAGGAGGCGGCCCGGATCATGGGGGCGATCGAACGCCACCCCCGGCCCAGCGCCGGCGGGTCCGTACTCGGGCGCCTCTCCGATCCCGGGGACGGCCGGAAGGGCTACGCGGCCGCGCGGGTGGACTGGGCCCGCGCGGTCTACACCTGGCCCGAGGCTTTCCTCCTGTCGTTCGGCCGGCGGTCGGAACACGACGCGGTGCGCCTGTGGCTGGCCACCCGCGACGGATCGAAGAGCACCGAAGGGGATCGCCTCGAGGCCCACGCGACCCGGGCCGCTCGTCGGCGAGGCATCCTCTGGATCGCGGCCGAGCTGATGCGGGACGGCCGCCTCAACGCGCGGGACCGGATCGTCCCGGAACCGCTCGAGGCGCCCGCGCCCGCCGGCCCGGCGCCGGCCCATGGCACGGCGTGGCGCGCGCCGGAGAGCCCGGAGGAAGCGGCGAACGGGATGCCCGATGCCGCCGGCTTCGATGCGATCCTCTCGGCGATCGTGGCGGACGCGCGGGCGCTGCGCGGCGACCCGGAAGCCATCGTCCACAAGCTCGTGCAGATCGCCGTCGACGACTGGTTTGCGGATCACGAGCCCGGCACGCTGACCATGACGCGGAAGACGAAGCTGTTCAGCCGGTGGAAGGACGCGGCCCTCACCGCCCTGCGAGAGGCCAGCGCGGCATGAACGCCCCGTGGCCCATCTACCGCCGCCCGGTTCGGATCGTGGCGTGGCGGGCTCCCGCAGCCCCGCCAGAGCCCGTGAGCCGGGTCGAGGGCGCAGCGCTCGCCGCGAGGGTGTTCGGGAAGCCTCACGCCCGCCCTACCCGGCCCTACGCCCGTTGGTGCTATCCTGGACGGGGGAGGCGGGTGAAGGTGCTCGTGATCCCACGGACATGGAATACAACGATCTCCGCGATGCCGGGCCGACCAGGAGGGTGAAGGCATGACAGAAGGGCCGAAGAATTTGCAGGACGCGGCGATCATCATCGCGGACCTGCTTGCATCGTCTCTGTATCCACTGGATGGCACGTGGCGTTCGGCGCGCGAACCGAAGGTCTGGGAACGCTCCGGCCTGAATTGGCTGGCCGCGAACGCGGATCTGCTTCCCGGCTGTAACGCCTGGACGGCGGCGATCGTGCGCGAGGGCTACCCGACCTCCGCGGCAGGAGACAGGTGCGGGAAGTTCTGGCGTCCGCCTGAGTTACCGTGATCCGCCGCACGCCATTTGTGCCGCGATCGGATGCAGGACGCTACGGTGCACGATCCGTGCTCCCGCGCAAGCTTCACGGCCTCACGATCCGTCTTCCGGGCTTCCGTGCATAGATTGCGATGCCGCAATCTGATGCAGGCGTGACGGAAATCAGGCTTGCGTCATTGCACAAAACCGGGCACCTCTCGTGCGTCAGGTCGAGATGCGCCAACGGCGGCGCGCCGGCCCATCCTGCAGGGTAGAGCAGCGGTAGCTCGGGTGGCTCATAACCACCAGGTCGCCGGTTCGATCCCGGCCCCTGCATCCAGATTCGCAGATCAGCGCGGCGGCTCACGCCCAGAAGACGACGGCGGCGCCCCGGCGCCGAGGAATGCGGGAGAGCGGCACCGGCCCCGTCTGGCTCGCCGCCCCGGTCGCGCTGACACCCACACCGGCCCGCCCCAGGGCGAGCATGGCCGCCTCCGCCCGAACGCTAGCGCGGGGGCGGGCCGGTATCCCCGATCGCAGGACAGCGCCGATGATCACCCTCACCGACCACCAGGGCGGAGAGCCCCCGCTGAGGCTCGGCGCCGCAGACACGGCCGAAGGCCGGGCGCAAGCGCTCATCGCCGCTCGGAAGGCTGAGGACGCGCGTCTCGCCAGGCCCCGCCAGGAAGTCGAGCTGCGCGACGCCAAGGCGCAGCCGTCGCAGATCGCCATCATGCTCGCCGGGCTGTCTTCGGAAGAGTGCATGCGCGACATGCGTCTCTACGGCCGCACGCGGGTAGACGCACAGGGGCGGCGCATCCCGTTCGACACCCTCCCCACCCACGACCCGGAAGACGACTGCGCATGACGCCGGCCTGCGAAGAACACTGGCGCCGCGTCCGGCACGGCCTGTCGCTCGAGCGGCGCACCGCCGCGCTGCCCCGCCTCTCCGGTGCGGATCGGAAGCGGGAAGAGCTGAACCTCGCCCTCGCCGCCCGCGGCCTCCCGGAGCGCCCCACTGCGCTTCACGCCAGGGCCGCGCTCGGCCGGCCTCTCGACGATCGGGACCGCGCCGTCATCGTGGCCGCGAGCCGGTACGGGCGCGCGTGACCTGCAGGGTTGAGGCTCGGGCCGGGACATCAGGCCCACGGTTCCAGCCGATGGTAGAGCGCAGCACAGGCAAGGGCGATGTGCACCGGCGCCCCATCGCGCTTGAATCGGGTGACCGTGTTGACGTGAACGCCGAGACGACGGCTCGCCTCGGCCCCGCTGATGCCCATGGCCTTCAGCCACCGGGAAAATGCTTCGCCTGACATCACTACCATTGTGATAATCCGTCCCAGCCGCTATATCACTGTGACGGTGATAATTGGCAGGGATTGAGCCCATGGGCAAGGTGTCGGCGATCTACGTGATCGAGCTGTTTCCCGGGAAGGTGAAGATCGGGCAGACGCGGGATTGGGCGAACCGGCTTGCGCAATACACGCACAGCGGCATCATTGAACCGGTGCAGTTCGAACTCTTCCCGATGGACGCGATATTCCTCCGTGACGCAGAGCGCATCGTTCTTGAGCGCACCGCGCGGTGGGCGATCATCGGCGAATGGCGGTTCTGCGATTTCGAGGATGCAGCGGTCGTGGCACGCGCTATCCATGCGGAGGTCGAGGCTGGGCATTTCGAGATGCCAGTAGCAACTCGGCAGACACCGCCCAAACGCCAGACGCGGCGGTTCGAGCATGGTCTCGCGAACAGCAGATACCGAGGTGAGGTCGGGAAGATTGCGCCAGCCTATGAGGTGAGGCGAAGATAGCCCGGATACCGGCCGCCCGGATAACCAACCAGAGGGCGATCGGGGGCGTTTCAGGGTCCTGCAGACGGGCCCGGACATCATGATCAGAGCCCGATAGGAGACCACCACCATGCCGGCGATGAAGAACGCCCGGCACGAGGCGTTCGCGCAGGCCGTGGCGAAAGGTAGGACGCAGGTCGAGGCGTACGCCTTGGCCGGCTACAAGCCGAACGATGGCCACGCCGCCCGTCTGGCAGGAAATGGTAGGGTCCGGGCACGGATCGCCGAGCTACAGGGGAGGGCGGCGGAGCGCACCGCCGTCACCATCGAGAGCCTCACCGCAGAGCTGGAGGAAGCTCGCGCGCTCGCCAAGGCGCAGGGGCAGGCCGGCGGTGCCGTCGCGGCGACGATGGGCAAGGCGAAGCTGCACGGCCTTCTCGTCGAGCGCCGGCACCATTCCGGCGCCGTTGGCTCCTACGACCTCTCGAAGCTGACGGACGAAGAGCTTGAGCGCCTCGAAAGCATCCTCGGTCCGATTGCCGACGCTGGCGGAGATCCGAGCGGAGAGGCGGAGGCGTGAGACCGAGCGCGAGCGCGAGCGGGTCGCCAAGGATGGCGAGCGCATCCGCGCCCGATGCCAGACCCTCGCCGGCTTCATCCGCGAGGCCTGGCATATCGTCGAGCCCGGGAGCGCCTACGTCCACGGCTGGCACATCGACGCCATCTGCGCGCACCTCGAGGCGATCACCTTCGGGCGCTTCCTCGCTCTCGGCGCTGAGAATCGGCTCCTGATCAACGTGCCCCCGGGGACGATGAAGAGCCTCATCGTCTCTGTGTTCTGGCCTGCCTGGGAGTGGGGGCCGTGCGGCATGCCGGAGATGCGCTACCTCACGACGTCGTATTCCGACGCCTACGTGAAGCGCGACAGCCGGCGCATGCGCGACCTCGTCGTGTCGGACTGGTACCGGGGTCTCTGGCCGGAGGTCGAGATGGCCCGCTCCGGCGAGGCCTCATTCGCGAACACGCGCACTGGCTTCCGCGAGGGCGTGCCGTTCGCGTCTCTCACCGCCGGCCGCGGGCATCGGGTGATCATCGACGACCCGCACTCGACGGAGACGGCCGAAAGCGACGCTGAGCGCGCGAGGACGGTCCGCATCTTCCGGGAATCGGTCCCGACGCGCCTTGTTGACCCGGTCGCCTCGGCGATCGTGGTCGTTATGCAGCGGCTTCACACGAATGACGTCTCCGGGACGGCGCTCGCGCTCAACCTCGGCTACCAGCACCTGATGCTGCCCATGGAATTCGAGCCGGAGCGGCGGTGCCGCACGGTCATAGGCTTCGAGGATCCGCGGCGGACCGAGGGCGAGCTGCTCTTCCCCGAGCGCTTCCCGCGCGCCGTGGTCGACCGCGACAAGATCCCGATGGGCTCCTACGCGGTCGCGGGGCAGTTCCAGCAGCGGCCCACGCCCCGAGAGGGCGGCATGTTCAAGCGGGCCTGGTTCGCAGACAGGATCATCCCCGCGGCACCCGAAGGCACCCGGTGGGTTCGCCATTGGGACCTTGCCGCCACGGCGAAGAAGCGCAACGGGGGCGGCAACGCCCGCACCGCCGGCGTGAAGCTCGGGAAGACCCCGGACGGCCGATACGTCGTCGGCCACGTCATCACGGTCCAGGAAGAAGGCCCGGACGTCCGCCGCCTCATCTGCACCACGGCCGCGACGGACGGGCGGGACGTCGAGATCAGCCTGCCGCAGGACCCCGGCCAGGCGGGCAAGGTCCAGAAGCAGGACATGGTCGCCATGCTCGCCGGCTACGTCGTCAAGGTCGACCCGGAGACGGGCGACAAGGCGACCCGCGCCGAGCCCTTCGCCGCTCAATGCGCGGCCGGCAACGTCTCCCTCGTTCGGGGGGCGTGGAACGACGCCTACCTCGACGAGCTGTGCCTGTTCCCAGGCGGCGCCCTGAAAGACCAGGTCGACGCCACTTCGGCGGCGTTCGGGCGGCTCCTGTCCGGGGGCGGCGAATACCCCTTCTACGTCGGCGCCTGAGGAGGCTGCGCACATGTCGTTCTGGCGTCGCCTCATCGGGCGCGAGCGCGAAGAGAAGGCGAGCGCCACCGGGCCGGCGCACGCCTACTGGACCACGGGCCAAGCGGTCTACACGCCCCGGCGCTACGACCGCTTCGCCGAAGAGGCCTACGTCAAGAACGCCATCGCCTTCCGCTGCATCGCCATGATCGCGCAGGCTGTGACGTCGGTCCCGATCTACGCCAAGGCCCGGACCGCATCGGGGGCTGTGCTGGACGGTCACCCCGCCCTCGACCTTCTCACCCGCCCGAATCCGCTCGAGCCGGGAACGACGTTCCTTGAGCGGCTGGTGACCTTCTACCTCATCGCCGGCAACGGCTATGTCGAGGCTGTGGCGCCGGGGGCGCGCGAGGGGCGCATGCGCGGCCCGGCCCGCGAGCTCTACGCCCTGCGCCCCGATCGGGTGAAGGTGATCCCCGGCCCGGACGCGCTGCCCAGGGGCTACGAGTACGAGGCCAACGGGATCAAGGTCGTTTTCCCGGTCGACCCGGTGCGGGGCGGCTCGCCGATCCTGCACATCGCCGCGGTGAACCCCCTCGACGACTTCTACGGCATGGCCGCCACCGACCCGGCGGCCCGCGCCATCGATCGCCACACCGCGGCGGCGGACCACAACACGGCCATCCTCCAGAACGGGGCGACCCCGTCGGGCGCGCTCATGTTCCGCCCGGTGACCGTGAACGGCGAGACGAAGATGCCGCCGAAGGAGGCGATCGACCAGGCAGAGGCGAGGATCCGCGAGCGCTACACCGGCGCCCGGAACGCGGGCAAGCCGATGGTCTTCGGCGGTGACGTGTCTTGGGCGTCCTTCGGGATGAACATGGAGCAGCTTCAGCTCGTGGAGTCGAAGCTCGACGCGGCGCGGGACATCTGCATCGCCTACGGCGTCCCGATCGCGCTCTTGCTCCCGGGGCAGTCGACCTACAACAACATGCGGGAAGCGAAACTCGGCTTCTACGAAGAGACCGTGGTCCCGCTCGCCGAACGGCTCTGCGGCCACTGGAATTCGTGGCTGATGCCGGGCTTCGACGACCGGGCGGAACTCGTGCTCGACCTGGACCAAGTCGAGGCGCTGACGCTTCGCCGGGAGATCCACCAGAGCAACGTCCGCAACCTGTGGAACGACGGTCTCGTGACCCGTGACGAGGCGCGCGAGGCGCTGGGCTACGACCCGATGCCGGACGCGGTCCAGGTGAAGGTCGACGCCACGGTGCTCCAGGCCCTGCTTGCGGCGGTGCGCGACCGGAGCCTGCCGCTCGAGGCGCTGTGGCGCTACGCCCGCGCCGTTGGGCTCGTCGAGCCGGGCATGACCGATGACGCCCTTCTCACGCTCGTCGAGGGGCTGGCGTCGGACGCCGAAGCCGCCGCGGCCGGGACACCGCCTAGCCAGAACCCGCCGCCTCCGCCGCCGGCTGATGGCGACGACGAAGAGCCGGACCCCGAAGACGAAGAGGACCCGACGCGATGATCTCGCTGCGCACCAAGGACGCCACGGCGGGCCTCACCATCGCCGCGCCGATCGAGCTCTCGACGAAGGAGCTGACCGAGGCCGGCGAATTCGAGGGCTACGCCTCGACCTTCGGCAACGTCGACCGCGGCGGCGACATGATGATGGCAGGGGCCTTCCTCGAAAGCCTGGGCCGCCGCCCCGCCGGCAAGGTCAAGATGCTCCGGGACCACGACACCCGGAAGATCATCGGCGTCTGGACGGAGGCGAAGGAGGATGGCCGCGGCCTCTACATGAAGGGCCGGCTCATCCTGGACACCGAGGGCGGCCGCGAGGCCTACGCGCTGCTCAAGGCCGGCGCGCTGGACAGCCTGTCGATCGGATACCGCGTGCTCGCGGACTCCTACCAGCGCGACGCCAACGGCCGCCGCGACGTGCGTCAGCTCATCAAGGTCGACCTGATGGAGGTCTCGCTGGTCACGTTCCCGATGAACGAGGCGGCGACGATCTCTCGGGTGAAGGGGCGCGAGCTCCCGACCGAACGCGAATTGGAGGCGGCGCTGCGGGATGCAGGCCTGTCCGCTTCCGAGGCCAAGGCCCTCATCGCGGGCCGGGCCTACAAGTCGATCCTGAACGCGCGGGATGCCGGGACGGGCGACGACAAGAGCGGGGACGCGCTGGACGCGCTCCGCACCCTCGCGCGGACGCTCCGCGGCGGGGGCTGACACCCCTCATCGACCACCGACATCATCGGAGAACACGACCATGCGAACCGGCATCCCGGTCGCGGGCGCGCTCGCGCTCGCTCTCACGCTCGGCATCCTCGCCCTGGCGGGCTTCGCCGATCCGGCCCTCGCGGCCCTCACCACCGTGGGCGTCGCCGTCCCGCCCGACCTCATGGACATCGGCGGCGTGCTCGCCATGTCCGCCATGGGCGCGCGCATCGAGCGCAAGGACGATTCCGGCACCGACGTGAAGAAGGTCGTGACCGAGGTCATGACCGCCTTCGAGGAGTTCAAGAGCGCCAACGACGCCCGGCTCAAGGAGCTGGAGAAGAAGGGCGCGTCCGACCCCCTCATCACCGACAAGCTCGACAAGCTCGAGAAGTCCATGGCCAAGGGCGACGACCTCAACCAGGAGCTGACCACCCTCAAGGGCAAGCAGCAGAACCTCGAGACGCTGCTCAAGGACCTCGAGACCGCCTTCGCCCGCACTCCGCGCGGCGCCGGCGGCGAGGGGAAGGAAGACCCCGCGGCCACCGCGTACAAGGAGGCCTTCCTCTCGGTCATGCGCTCCACGGGCCAGTTCGTCGACCCGGAGGCCGTGAAGGCCCTCAAGGCCGCCGAGAAGGACATGGAGGCCAAGGGGCTGGTGTCCGGCGATCTCACCCAGGGCGGCTACTACCTCGCCCCGGCCCAGATGGCGACGGAGCTCGTCAAGGACCTCGTCGAGTTCTCGCCGATGCGCTCGCTCGCTTCGGTGACCTCGATCTCCGTCAAGTCCCTCATCCTCCCGAAGCGCACCGGCACCTTCGCCGCCCGGCGCGTCGGCGAGACCGAGCCCCGGACCGAGACGACGGGCTACACCACGGGCCAGGTCGAGATCATGGCGCCCGAGATGTACGCCGAGGTGCACATCTCGCAGCAGATGGTGGAGGACAGCGCCTTCAACATCGAGGCCGAGATGGGGCTCGAGTTCGCCGAGCAGTTCGCGGTGAAGGAGGGCGCCGAGTTCATCTCCGGGTCCGGCGCGGGGAACGAGGCGCAGGGCTTCCTCAACGGCTCCGGTGTCATCGAGACCATCTCCGGCGACGCGAGCCTGATCACCGCGGACGGCCTCATCGACCTGATGCACGCGCCGAAGTCGGTCTACATGCGCAGCGGGACCTTCGTCCTCAACCGCCTGTCGCTCGGCGCGGCCCGCAAGCTGAAGGCGTCGGACGGCCACTATCTGTGGCAGCCCGGCATCGCGGAGGGGCGGCCGAACACCATCCTCGGCGCGCCCTACGTCGAGATGCCGGACATGCCGACCATCGCGGCCGGCGCCTATCCGGTGGCGTTCGGCGACTTCCGCCGCGGCTACCGCATCGCGGATCGCATCGGCATCTCGGTCCTGCGCGACCCCTACACCCTGGCCGGCACGGGCTTCATCAAGTACCTCGCCCGCAAGCGGGTCGGCGGTCAGGCCGTGCTCGGCCAGGCCATCGCGAAGATGAAGATCGCCGCCTCCTGATCTCGGGTGACCCCCGCGCCGGCATGACCGGCCCGGCCGCTCGGCGGTGACCCCGCCGGGCGGCGCTGCCCTCCCCGATCCAGACAGGGACCCCGGACCATGATGAACCTGATTCACGACGCGAAGTTCGTCGTCGTCGAGGCGTCGGCGATCGCCGGCACCACGACCCTCACCACCGACGTCGTCGACCTGGCGGGGTTCGACTCCGTCGCCTTCGTCGCGCATCTCGGCGACGTCACCGACACGTCGGTGCTGACCCTCACGGGCTACACCAACGACACGAACAACACGACCACGCCGACCGAGACGGCAGCGGCGGTGACCTTCACCGCGGGCGCTTCCGACGCCGACAACAAGCTCATGGTCGTCGACATGGTGAAGCCGCGGCAGCGCTACGCCTACGCCACGCTGGAGCGCGGCACGGCGAACGCGGTGGTCAACGGCATCGTGGCGATCCTCTACAACGCGCACAACAAGCCGGTGACGCAGCCGGCCTCGGTGCTCGTGGCCGACGTCTTCAACGACCCGAACAACGCCGCGTGACGCTGACGGGCGCGGGGCTTTGGTCCCGCGCCTCCCCCTTCCTCTCGCCCCGGAGCCGTCATGTCCGTGGACGCCACCGCCCTGCGCGCCTTCCCCTACAGCGACGACGGCGTGACGGTGCGCACCATCGCCGCCGGCGAGGCCTTCGCCTGCCGCGCCGATCTATTCCTGGGCCTGGAGCGCGCCGGCTACGTCCGCCGGGCCATCGAAGACAAGATGGATCGCTGGCCGATCGCGACGGGGGCGCCGGTGCTGCGCGACGATGCCGCAGCGCCGGAATGGGTGCGTCGGTACGAGGCCGCTGAAAACGCGCAGACGGTCGAAGGACTCCCAGCGACGGCCATCGTCGGTGGCCAGGAGGTCGCGTCGGCGGTCATCGTGAACGCCGCGATCGAACGGCACGGCATCACGGCCGCGACGTGGAACGCGAAGGACCTGTTGACCCGACGAGAGATGTTCGATGCAGAGGTCAAGGACATGCGGGCCGCGGCCGCTGGCGGGGCCCCCACGCGGCTCGACGTGCCGACCGAGCTTCCCGCCGACCGGGATGCGCTCGCCGTGATCGCCGAGAGCATGGGGCTCCGGGTCCACCACCGAGCCGGCCCGGAGCGCATCCGGGCGCAGATCGAAGAGGCCCGCGCGGCCGCGAAGGGGTGATCCATGGCGATCGTCGTCGAGGACGGGACCGGCGTCACCGGAGCGGACGCTTACGCGTCGCTCGCCGCCGTCACCGCCTACTGGGCCGCCCGGCCGCACGACGCTCTCGCGGCGACCTGGACCGCGGCGACGGACGCGAACCGAGAGGGCGCGATCCGGGAGGCCGCGGCGTTCCTCGACAGCGTCTACGGCCCGTTCTACCGGGGCCGGCGCGCCTCCTACACACAGGGGCTCCTCTGGCCCCGGAACGCGGGCCTGGACGCCGACGGCGAGCCGATCGCGATCACCGACCCCAACGGGGCGACCCTTCCGGAGCTCCCGCCGGCGCTGATCTCGGCATCGGCCGAGCTGGCGGCGCGGGCGCTCACGGCGCGGCTCGCCCCGGACCTCGAGCGCGGCGGGCGCGTGAAGCGCACCTCCGAAGCCGTGGGGCCGCTCAAGACCGAGGTCGAGTACATGGACGGCGCGCCCGCGGTCACCACCTACGGCCCGGTGGCGGGCATGATGGCAGCGCTCTGCGACGGAAGACAGCCCGGCGGCGATAGCGCGGCGTGGTGGTTCGCATGACCCGCGACTATACCCCCCAGGCCCGGACCGCGGCCCGCCTCGTCGGCGCGAACGGAGCCCCGGTCACCATCCGCCGGGCGGGCGCGCCGACGGGGGACCCGTGGAACCCCACCCCCGGAACGCCGATCACCGCTCCGGCGAAGACGGTCATGCTGGAATTCAGCCTGCGGGAGCGGGACGGCACGAACATCCTCGAGGGGGATCGCAAGGCCCTTCTCACGCTGGACAATGCGACGCTGACCGGCGGGCTCGCGGTCGGGGACATGATCGTGGTCTCGGCATCCGAGGAATGGCGGGTCGTAGACCCCCGGCCGTTGCAGCCCGCCCCTGGCGGGGTCGTGGTCCTCTACGAGGCGCAGGTGAGGCGCTGAACATGGAATCGCCGGACAACGTCGTCTACGCCGCCGCGGCCGCTTCCGCGCTGGCCTGTTTCAGCGCTGGCGGGCTTAAGGGTCTCGTCTACGCCTGTGGCGGCGCGGTGCTCGCGCTTGCCGCTCTTCGGGCCACCGGGGCGCTGTGATCTCCCGCCCGCCGCGTCCCCGCCCCGGGTGCGATCTCGTCGAGGAAGCCCGCCAAGCGCGCGCCGAAGCCGCGACGGCCGCGGCGCTCGTCGAAGCGCAGTCCGGCGAGGATCGGCCCGCACCCCGCCAACGCCAAGCCGAGAGAGCAACAAGATGAGCATGCCGTTCGCCGTCGTCGCCGTATATATGGGCTTCGCGGGCCTGGGGCTGCTGCTCGGCCTGCCTTCGTCGCGTTGGCGCTACATCATGCTGTTCGTCGTGATGATCGCCGCCGGCCTGTGGCTCGCGCCGCCCGGGTGGTTCTTCGGCGAGCCCCAGGCGTCGGCGGGCTGATCACCGATGGCCCGCCGCCCGTCCCGCTTCAACCGCATCCGCGCGGCCCTCGACGGATTCGAGCCGCAGGTGCGGGACGCCTTCCTCGCGGCTATCCAGGGCATCACCGCGGCTGCGCAGGTCGCCCGCATCGAAGAGCGGATCCGCGCCGGCGACCTCGAGGGGGCGTTGCGCGCGGTGGGCATCGCCGCATCGGCCTTCGCCGGTTTCGAGGCCGCCATCGTCGCGGCCTACGGGGCCGGCGGAACGGCCGCGGTCGAGATGCTGCCCCGCGCCGCGGCACGCGACGTGGACGGGGTCCTCATCCGCTTCGACGCCCGGAACCTTCGGGCCGAGACGTGGGTGCGGGAGCACAGTTCGACCTTGATCACCCGGGTCGTGAACGACCAACGCGCCGCGGTGCGGGTCGTGCTCGACGACGGTCTCAACGCGGGCCGGAACCCACGCGCCACGGCGCTCGACATCGTGGGGCGAGTGGACCGGCGCACCGGGCGGCGAGAGGGCGGCATCGTCGGCTTGACCGAGGCGCAGGCCCGCTACGTCGTGAACGCCCGCGCCGAGCTGTCTTCGGGCGACCCGGCCCGCATGCGCGCCTTCCTGGAGCGCGAGCGCCGCGACCGCCGGTTCGATCGGACGATTATGCGGGCCATCAACGAGGGGCGACCCCTATCGCCGGCCGACGTCGACCGGATCACCGGACGCTACTCGGATTCGCTCCTTCAGCTCCGGGGCGAGACCATCGGGCGGACCGAGACGCTGACCGCGGTCCACGCCGCACAGGACGAAGCCCTGCGACAGGTCGTCGACCGAGGTCAGGTCCGCGCTGATGCGGTGACGAGGGAATGGCGCGCAACGAGCGGTCCGCGGACCAGAGACAGCCATCGGGCGATGAACGGGCAGCGGGTCGGGCTCGACGGGGTGTTCGTCACGCCCGCGGGGCATCGTCTTCGGTATCCGGGGGACACCTCGCTCGGCGCGCCGGCATCGGAAACGATCCAGTGCCGATGCACCATCATGCAGGACATCGATTTCCTCGCGGGGGTGACCTGAGATGGCGGGCCGCTCGTTCAACGCGCAAGTCGGGGCGTGGGTGCTTCAAACCCGCGCGCGGATGGAGGCGGTCCAGAAGGAGAGCGCGAAGCGCGTCTTCAACCTCGCGAGGGAGGGGACGCCCGTCGACACCGGGTTCTTGAGGGCGTCGTTCGTCACCTCGCTCTCGGCTCCGATCACCGACATCCGGTTCCGGCCGCCCGGGGATGGGAGCTATCAGGCGTCGGACACCTCGATTGCCGCCACGATCGCGGGGGCGCAGATCGGCGTCCCGATCTACGGCGTCTTCACGGCGAACTACGCGGTTTTCGTCGAGTACGGGGCGCGGGGGCGGCCCGGGGTGGGCTTCGTCCGCCTCGCCGCCCAGCAGTGGCAGAGCATCGTCGAGGCGGTCGCTACGGAGCTTCGGAGCCGGGCGGGCGGGTAGCGCCGAGCACGTCCTCGGTCCCGTCTTCCTGCGCCTTCACGAGCGAGATCTGCAGGCTCACCACCAAGCGCCGGGCGAAGGCGATGTGGTTCTGGCCTCGCGTGGTGTCGCACCGGGCCGTCCCGAGCGCGCGCTGCGCGTCAACGAGGCGGCGATACACCTCGTCCTCATCAATGAACTGGTCGGGATCGTCTTCGGGCGCCGGCATCGCGCGGGAGCCTACCACATGGCCGCCACGACGGTAGAGGCGATCATCGAAGAGGCGCTGAACGCTCGCCTCGCGGCGCTGACCCTCTCGCCGGCGCGCCCCGTGGCGTGGCCCGGCGTCGGCTTCACCCCCGCGCCCGGGGCGATCTACCTCGAGCCCCGGTTCCTGCCGAACACGGCCGCGCAGATCACGCTCGGTGACTCCGGCCTCAACCGCCACTTCGGCCTCTACCAGGTCTCGGTCTACGGCCCGGCCGCGGGCTCGCACATCGCCTTGCGCGAGATCGCCGGGCTCGTCGGCGCGCATTTCCGGCGCGGGCTCTCGCTGACCCGTTCCGGGCTCACGGTCCGCATTGATCGGCCCCCGTCCACCGGGCCGTCGCTGACCGAGAGCGCGCTCACGATGATCCCCGTCACGGTGTCGTGGTTCTGCGACGCCGCCAACCCGGCCTGAGCGCCGGCCATCTTCGCATCCCGGGAGAACCGCCATGGCCTTCGCGCAGGGCTCGCGCCACGACATCGCCTACGTCGCCGAGAGCGTCTTCGGCACCACGCCCGAGACGCCCAGCATGAAGGCGCTGCGGTACACGTCGACGACGCTCAACCTCACCAAGGAGGCCTTCGTCTCCGAGGAGATCCGGTCGGATCGCCAGATCGAGATCAGCCGCCACGGCAATCGCCAAGGCGCGGGCGAGATCGGCTTCGAGCTGTCCTACGGCGCGCTCGACGATCTCCTCGCGTCCGCCATGTTCGCGGACTGGTCGAGCAACGTCATCTCCCCCGGCACGACCCTGAAGCCCTTCACGATCGAGCGCCGGCATCTCGACATCGGCCGGTATCTCCGTTTCACCGGGTGCATCGTCAACACGCTCTCGCTAAGCATCACCCCGAACGCGATGGTGACCGGCTCGCTCGGGATCGTGGCGAAGGACGTGGCCCCGGCGACGACGGCGCTCGGCAGCCCCACGGCGGCGCCCGCGAACGAGCCCTTCTCGTCGTTCGAAGGCACGCTCACCGAAGGCGGGTCCCCGATCGCGATCGTGACGGGACTCGAGCTCCAGCTCGCGAACGGCGTCGAGCCGAACTTCGTGATCGGCTCCCCCACCACGCCGCAGATGAGCTTCGGTCGAGCGAACCTCACCGGCACGCTCACGGCGTTCTTCGAGAACACGACCCTCTACGAGAAGTTCGTCAACGAGACGATCTCCAGCCTCGCGGTGACCCTCGAGGACCCCGCCGGCAACACGCTGGCCATCGAGATCCCGCGCCTGAAGTACAACGGTGCCGAGGTCCCGGTGAGCGGGGAGGGCTCGATCCTCATGGAGATGCCGTTCCAGGCGCTGCGCGACAGCTCGGAAGGCACCAACCTGATCTTCACCCGCACCCCGGCCGCGTAAGGAGCCAAGCATCATGGCGTTCGATCTCGCCAAGCTCGACGATCTCACCGCATCGCACGACGAAGGCGTGTGGGTGGACCTAAAGGACCTCGGCGCGGGCGAGCCGCTCGGCGTCTCGGTCAAGATCGCCGGGCCGGACTCCAAGGTCTGCCAGAAGGCAGCCGCCACGCTCGCCGATCGCCGCATCGCCATGCAGAACGAGGGGCTGACCCTGACCGCCGAGCACGGCATCGCCCTCAGCATCGGCTTCCTCGCCGACATCACGCTCGACATTCGCCATCTGCCGGACCGCGCGGAAGCGGGCGACCCCGCCGCGTGGGTGCCCGGCGTGATCAGCGGCGGCAAGGTCGTGCCGTTCTCCCGCGAACTCGCTCGCAGCCTCTACACCAACCGGATGATCCGCGAGCAGGTCGACAAGGTCGCGGCGTCCCGCGCCCCTTTCGCCCGACGGAGCGCCTAGTCGCTGCGCTCGTCGCCAGGGTCGAGGCGGCGGTCCGGCTCGACAGCCCAGCGAAGGACGGGACGCCGCTGCGCGCACACCTGGAGCAAGTCGCGAAGCAGACCGGCAAGCGCCCGAAGGATCTCGAGGAGCCGCCAGTCCCGCCAGGTATGGAACGCGTCTGGGGCGCGTTCCTGGACCTCGCCTCGGTCCGGGGCGGGAACGGGTTCGCCCCGCTCCCGATCGGGTGGGCAGACATCGCAGCCTACGACCGGCTCATGGAACGGGGTTTGCGCCCGTGGGAGGTCGCCGTGATCCGCCGCCTCGACGCCGCGGCGCTCGCTGCGATGGGGAAGCCCAAGAGCTAGTGCTTGACGCTGGGCGCCGATGGGATCGGCCTCGTCATCGTGGTGCGCAGTGATCGCAAGAGTGCAATCGCCTCGTCGGGGGCGCCTACGGTGCGCATGCCGACCAGGGCCTCATCAAGGGCCGCCCCCATCTCCTCCCGGCTGACCGTGCCCTTGATGGCCAGAAGCTGAGCGATGACGGTGAATACCTGCATCGTCGCCTTCCCGTGGGCCTCAAGCCGCGCGACCTGCATCTTGAGGACAACGAGGTCCTTCTCCTGCTCGTGCATCAGGTCGATGAGTTCGCGGATGTCGGGGGTCATCGCTCGCCCTCAGTCCGAGTCGTTGTAGGGGTCGCGGGTGCCGGTGGTGAAGTCGAGAGCGTCGACCCGCTCCTCCAGCCGGGAGAGGCGCTTCTCCATCTCGGCGAGATGATCGTCGTCGTCGAGCGTCTTCTCCAGCCGAGCAATGATCTCGGCCGTGACGGAGCGCCGGTTGTCGTGCGCTGCCGCTTCCAGGCGATCTTTCATCGCCGGGGAGAGCCGGATCTTGAACTGGATGTCGAGGCGGTCGGACATGCCCCGCTTATGCACCAGATCGGTGCTTGACGGAAGCGGACCATAGTGGTACCCAATGGACCGTGGAGGTACCACAGAGGAACGCGAATGAAGCAAACCGACCCGCAGATCAAGGTTCGCCTCCCGAAGGACGTCATGGATTGGCTGCGCCAGTCCGCCGAGCAGAACCTTCGGAGCATGAACGCTGAAGTCGTCATCGTCCTGCGCGAGCGGATGACGGCAGAAACGAAAACGGCGACGGAGCGGGCCTAGGAACCTCTCTCCGTCGCCGTCTCGTAACGAGCCGCCTGGCAGGGCGGCCCTCACGTCACCCCGGTACAAGGACTACCGACATGACAGCCCAAATCTATACCGCATCTCGCGCGGCCGTGGAAGGCCCGCGCCTCTCGACCCTCTTCCGCGACCCCTTCGTCCGCCGCGCCTTCGAGCGGGCGGAGAAGGACGGCGGGGCGTCGTTCGCCGTGCCGGCCCCGCGCCGGCCCGTCCTCAGCGGCGGCGAGGCCGACCGCGTCCTCGAGCAGGCGTGAGGGAGGGCGGCATGCAGATCAACCGTCGTTCCCTCATCATCGGCGCGCCGGTCGCGGCCGCCGCCGTCACCGTGCCGCTCGCGGCCTTCGCCCTCTCCCCGTCGTCTCGGATGGCGGCGCTCTACGTCGAGTGGGAGCGGGCCGATGGCGTGATCCGATCGATCCCGGAGGACACGCCATACGCGGCCTGGAAGCCGCTCGCGGATGCCGCCCGCGCCGCTCGGCGGGCGATCGTCCAGGAGCCCGCGCGGACCTTCGACGACCTGTACCTCAAGCTCGTCGCCGCGGCCACGTCCGGCGGCGGGGTGGAGGGGATCAAGGAAGGGATCACCGACGACCTTTCGGCCGGCGATGCCTTCGACTCCACGCTCGCGATGAGCGCGCTCCTCGACATGGTCCGCGGCGTCGACGGGCTTCCCCGCGTCGTCCCCGTGACCGAGCGGTGAGGGAGGGGATCATGCGAAACGCACTGACCACGATCACCTTCCACGGAGCGAACCTCGTGGCGATCCCCGGCGAGTCGCCGGAGACAACGATGGTGGCGATGAAGCCGGTCGTCGAGGGCATGGGCCTCGACTGGGGTGGGCAACACAAGAAGGTGCTTAGCCATCCTGTCCTCTCGGGGTGCGTCTCCGTTACGGAGATACCTTCGGAAGGCGGGATGCAGCGCACGGTGCTGCTGCCGCTCAACCGCCTCCACTTCTGGCTGGCGACGATCTCCCCGAACCGGATCGCCGACCCGGTGGTGCGCGAGCGGGTGATCCTGTTCCAGACGGAGGCGGCGGACGTCCTGTTCGAACACTTCTTCGGGAAGGCGCTCGCGGGCGGCGACGAGCTCGCCGAGCGGACGAACGGCATCAGCCGCATGCTGGCGAAGAAGGTGACGGGTATCGAGCGGGCCATGGGCGCGCTCGCGGGACAGGTCCAGGCGCTTGTGGTGGCGCACGATCCGCGCAGGGCCGTGCTCGACTACGTCTCGACGCGCCAGCTCCTCGACGAAGCGAAGGCGATCCAGAAGGGGCGGAACGGCGTCAACCGGCGGATCGGCTTCGAGATGCGTGAGCGCGCTCTCCAGGCCGTGCCGCCGGTCCCGCTCCGGCGATGCCCGCACTCGGGCGTGTGGCTGTACCCGCGGGCCTTCGCGGACGCCTACATGCGCGAGCGCGGGAACGGGCTCGTGCGCGAGCACAACGATCGCCAGAAGGGACAAGGGGTGATCCCGTTCCCGGACCGGAGGAACGCTCCGGAACGCGAGACCGTCTGACCACAGAGCCGGGGCCGAGAGGCCCCGGTTTCCGTTTCAGCGCCGCACGGGCGCCCATGACCGCCGGACGGAGTGCGCTGCTTGCTCCATCTCGGCAACAGCATCCTGTAGGAGCGGCGCGCACTCGTCGGTCACGATATCGTCGCGCAGCATCTCGGCATCCTGAACAATTAGTCGAAACCACTCTGCCGCCCGCTCGCGAGGCATGGCGACCGAAGATATCGCGTCTAGCACCTGGAGGCGCGCGGCCGCCTGTTCTGCATCGCTCAGGCTCCCGGCGCACATCTCGACCGTCACCAGCACCATGTCGGCCGCGTCGAGAAGCCGTCCCACCTCGGGTGAGCGCTCTTCAGCGACGCTGACGCTCGCGAAAGCCAGTACGCCAATCGCGGCACCTAGTACACGCATCCGCCCCTCCCTCTGAGGTCTCGCCATGGTCGACATCGCCCGCCTCGGTATCGAGGTGGCCACGGACGCGCTGCGCCGCGCCATGGCCGATCTCGACCGCTTCGGCGACCGCGCCGGCGATGCCGAGCGGGACGTCGAGCGCTTCGGGAATACCGCACGGACGGTGTTCGGCGCAATCGCGGGCGCCGCGGCGACGCTCGGCGCGGGCTTTTCGCTCAGCGAGGGCATCCAGTCCGCGATCGGCTTCGATGCGGCCCTGCGCGAGGTCTCGACGCTCTTCCCGGTCCTGAATGGCCAGATGGAAGAGGTATCGGCCGCGGCGCGCGGGCTGGCGAGCGAGTTCGGCGGATCGGCGACGCCTCAGGTCCAGGCGTTCTATCAGGCGATCTCGGCCGGCGCGTCGGATGTCGCGGAGGCGACGGCGGTCGTTGACGCCGCCAACCGGCTGGCGACCGGCGGTCTCGTTGACGTCACCACGGGCGTGGACGTCCTCACGACCGCGACGAACGCCTATGCCGCCTCCGGGCTTTCCGCCATCGACGCGTCCGATTCGCTCTTCGTCGCGATGCGAGCGGGCAAGACGACGATCGGCGAGCTCGCGTCGAGCCTCGGCAACGTGATCCCGACCGCGGCGGCACTCGGCGTCGGCTTCGACGAGCTGAACGCGGGCGTGGCTGCGCTCACGACGCAAGGTCTCTCGACGGCGAGCGCCGTCACCGGCCTGCGCGCGATCCTCTCGCAGGTCGCCGCACCAACCGAGCAGGCCCGCAAGGTCGCCAAGGCGCTCGGCATCGAGTACAGCGTCGCCGCGCTCCAGGCGAAGGGGCTCGCCGGCTTCCTCGCGGACGTGACGGAGCGCACGGGCGGCGATGCGGCGGCTCTGGCCCAGCTCTTCGGCTCGATCGAAGCGCTGAACGCCGCGCTCTCGTTCGCGGGCGGCGCGGGGGAGAGCTTCAACGCCATCCTCGACGACATGCGCGAGAAGGCCGGCTCGACGAACGAGGCCATGGCGCGAATCGACGTGTCGTGGACCGAGCGCATCGAAGGCGCTCTCACGCCGGTCGGGGCGTCGCTGCGCAACATCGGTGAGGTCGCGCTCAACGTGCTCGTGCCGGGGCTCGAGGGCGCCGCCGCCGTGCTCTCGGCATCGCTCGTGCCGGCGACGGCCGCGCTCGCTGCGAACGCCGACACCCTCGCGAAGGGCCTGTTCGTGGTCGGCGCCGGGATGACGGCCGCGTTCGGCCCGCAGATCCTCGCCATGGTCGGCGGTCTCACCGTCGCCATCGGTACGCGGATGGTGGGAGCCGTGAACGCGCTCACCGCGGCCATCGCGCGCAACCCGTTCGGTGCGCTCGCGGTCGCTGCCGCGGCCGCTCTGGGTGCGCTGTTCGCCTTCCGCGAGGAGATCCGGGAGGCCTCGGCCGATGCCCAGAATGCATCCCCTGTCATGCGTGGGCTCGCGGGCGCGCTCGACGTCATCGGGCGGGCAGCCAATGGCGCGGCGGCGGCCATCGGCGGCATGCTCGACCGGCTGACCACGGCGGGGCACGCGTCGGCAAGGCTGAATGATCAGCTCGCCGAAGTCGACATGATGCTGCAGAGGCGCGAGGAGGACCTCGCGGGCCACCGCGCGCTTGCCGCGGGTGGCAGCGTGTTCTCCTCCCGACAGGCGGCTCGTCTCGAGGGCATCGTTGAAGAGCTACGCACCGAGCGCGCGGCGCTTCTCGACGCGCAGCGCATCCTCGAGACGCCCTCGTTCAACGAGCGTGTCCCGTACAGCCCGCCAGCGCCCGCGGCGCCGCAGCTTCCCGAGATTGTCGCGCCGGACATCTCCGGGCTTCTCGCAGGCGCGGGCGGCCGCGAGAGCGAGAACGCGCTCGAGCGGTGGCTGCAGTCGACTCGCGAGCGGACCGAGGCGCTTCGCCTTGAGGCCGAGACGTTCGGGATGGCCCAGGTCGCGATCGATGCCCACCGGCTTGCCTTCGAGGGCCTCAATGCAGCGAAGGAAGCCGGCGTCCCGATCACGTCCGCGCTCGTCGAGTCGATCAACGCCGAAGCCCAGGCGCAAGCCGCGGCGACGGAGCAGCTGCGCTTGATGCAGGAAGAGCAGCAGCACCTCGACCAGATCAAGAGCACGGTCGCGAGCGGCCTCACCGACATGTTCATGGGCATCGTCACCGGATCGAAGAGCGCGAGCGATGCGATCCGGGGTCTCGCCACGCAACTGCTGAGCATGGCGGCGAACCGGATGTTCATGCGCATCCTCGACGGTGCGTTCGGTGGCGCCGGCGGTGGGGCAGGCGGGCCGCTCAACCTGCTTTCGTTCCTTCGCCCGCGCGACTCTGGCGGGCCGGCCATGGCCGGCATGCCGTACATGGTCGGGGCCGGGCGCGGTCCGGAGATCTTCGTTCCGGAGACCGCGGGACGGGTCGTGCCGAACCACATGCTCGGCGGCCCCGCGAACGACCGCGGTCCGGCGCCTGTCCTGAACTACGCGCCCGTGATCGATGCACGCGGCGCGGACGCTGCGCGGGTCCAGCAACTCGAGCTCCAGATGCGCGAGCAAGCCCGCGGGTTCGAGAAGCGCGTCTCGGCATTCATCAACGCGCGTGAGACGCGCAACAGGAGGGCATAGCCCATGCCGCGTCTCCTGGATTGGCCGGTAGGCCTCGGCATCGTCTCCGAAGAAGAGCTTTCCGGCCCGCGCGCGATCGGGGCCGGCAGCAACGAGGCCGTCTCGGGTTTCGTGCAGACCTTCTCGACCATGAACGGCCTGTGGCAGTTCCGCCTTGGCCTCCCGCGCCTCTGGGGTGACGCCCTGCGCGCCTATCGCGGCATGGCGACCGGCTTGCACGCCGGCGCCAATGCCGTGCGGGTCTCCTTCGCGGATGTCGACAGGCTCTCCTACGCCCGGGCCGGACTCACGCTCACGCCGGATGAGGAGTTCGGCGGGATCACGTGGTCCAGCGGAGCGCGATGGTCCAACGGCCTGCGCTGGAGCCTCGACATGCCGCCGGTCCCGCTCGCGACCCCGGCCCCGCTCGGCGCAACAAGCATCGAACTGCGCGACGTCTTCGCCGGTCACCGTCTCGACATGGGTGCTCGGATCGGCTTCGGCCCAGTCTACTTCGGGATGCACGTGGTGACGGAGGTGTTCGCGCCCGGGGTCTACCGCATCTGGCCCGGGCTGCGGAAGGCGCTGACGACAGACGATTTCGCCACGTTCCGCCCGATCGTTGCGATGCGGTCCTTCGGCCCTGTGCAGCTCGCGCGCGGGCTCAACGTGGCCGAGGGGCTGACGCTCACGCTTCTCGAGATCCCGGACCCGACGGTCCGGAGCAACTTCGCGGATTGACCGATGGCAGGGCCGTTCACCGAGTTCCTCGCCAAGCTGCGAAGCCCGCACGTGGCGCGCGCACTGCTGGCCCGACTCGACCTGCCGAGCGGCGAGGCGCGGCTGCATTCCGGCGCGGGGCCGCTCTACCTCGACGGAGAGGAGTGGACCGGCGTCACCGACCCGGAGGGCGGGCAGCTTCTCTTCGTCGGACAGATCGATGAGCCGACCTTCGGGACCGCGGCCGCCGTCACGCTCACGCTCACGGGCGCCAACCGAGAGTTCTTCCGGTCCGTCCACGCGACGGCCGCGGAGGTCGAGGGACGATCCGCCGTCCTCTACTGGTGCGCGTTCGACATGGAGACGGGGGAGATCATCATCCCCCCGAAGCCGCTCTTTCCGCGCGGGCTGATGACGGCGCCCTCGCTCGAGTGGGCGGGCATCGCCCGGCGCATCGTCGCGCTGACGCTGGAGTCCGTCTGGCACGGATTCCGGTTCTCGCCCGGCGGGCGATGGAATGCCCAAGCACAGCTCGAGCGCTGGCCAGGCGACAAGGGCGGGCAGTTCATCGGTGTGAAGGTCGAGGAGAACTGGACGTGACGCGCGCCGAACGCCTCGCGGCATTCCTCGCCCCCTTCCGCGACTGCCCGTGGACGTGGGGCGTCAACGACTGTTGCGCCTGGCCCGCGGCGTGGGTGCGCACCGAGACCGGCTCCGCGCTCGACCTGCCGCGCTACACGACCGAGGCCGAGGCCCGCACGCTCATGGCGGGCGGCCTGGAGCCGTTGTGGGACAACGCCATGCTGTCGGTGCCCGGCGCGCGGCGCTCGTACGGCTCTCCGGAGATCGGTGACGTCGGGCTGTTGCGCCTCTCGATCGGCGTCGTAGGGGCGATCTGGAGCAACGGCGGCTACGCCTACATCCGCACCACGGCGGGGCTGCGCGGCCTGGCCCCGCGCGAGCCGGCCATCGTCGCCGCTTGGCACGTCCCGGAACCCTGACATGCACGCTCTTCCCTGGCTTCTCGCCGTGGCGCTGCTCGCCGCGACGACGACGGCTGCGCAGGCGGACCCGGTGACCATCATCGCCGGGATCGTCACCACGCTGCTTCCGGCAACGTCGGCGACGCTCATTGCCGGCGTCACGATCGCACAGGCCGTGGCGACGGCCGTCGTCGTCGGCGCCGGCGTGGCAATCTCGGCGGCAGCGGGCGGCGGGCGGCGTGGCGGTGCGGCCACGGCGCAGAGCATCGACCCGGGCTCGGCGAAGTCGACCTTCGAGAGCGCGGACGGCGACGAGATCCGCGCTATCGGGCGCGCCCGCATTGGAGGGCTGAAGGCCTTCGGCAACACGGCCGGCGCTAACCGCTACCGCCTGATCTGGCACGCCGGCGGCCCCTTCGCCGCGCCGAAGCTCACGGCCATCGAACGGTACTGGTTCGGTGGGCGGGAGGTGATCGTCGACGACAACGACGCGGTGTCCTCGCCGCCCTACGCGCGCCCGGGTGGGGCCTCGTGGCTCTACTGGCGCACCAAGGTCGGCGACGGGACCGAGACGGCGTGGAACGACCTCCTCGTCGACTTCCCGGGGCTGTGGACCGCGGCGCATCGCTGCCGCGGCATCGCGCAGTCGCTCATCATCGCTATCTCGCCGGGGCTCGGGACCGAGCTGTTCCTCAAGCTGTGGCAGTCCGGCCCCCCGGACGCGGAGCTCGAGGGCCGTTGGGAGCCGATGTTCGACCCGCGCGACCCGGCGCAGGTGTTCGACGTTCCCACGTCGTGGAAGTGGACGGACAACGGCATCCTGGCGGCGCTGCACGTCGCCCGGCGCTTCCCGTTCGTCGCCTCCGATTTCGACCTCGACGCCATCGCGGCCGAGGCGGACCTCGCCGATGCGCTCGTGCCGATCCGAGGCGGCGGGGCCGAGAAGCGAGCCCGCGCATGGGGGGTGTTCTCGGAATCCACGGACCGCGAGACCGTGCTCGCCGACGTGCTGCGTTCCATCGGTGCGGAGCAAGTCGAGACCGACGGCAAGATCTGGTTCCGGCTCGTCGACGACGTGCGCGCGCCGGAGGTGCAGTTCACGGAAGACGACATCGTCAACGTGAAGTGGACCAACGGCCCGGAAGGCGTCGACCGGCCGAACGTGTGCCGAGTGGCCTACTACAGCCCGGAGCGCAACTACAGCGTCGAGCCGCTCGACATGACCGGCGTCGGCTGGGCGCGGATCGAGTCTGAAATCGCGCGCTACGGCGAGCAGATCACCGAAGTCCGGCTCTTGTTCTGCCCGTCCGCCTCCCAGGCGCAGCGCGTCGCCCGGCGGCTGTTCTACCTTGAGCGCGCCCGGAGCGGCATAGTCGAGATGCACTTCTCGGGACTGGCGGCAGTGGGCTGCAAGACGATCTCGTTCCCGCTTCCCGACCTCGACACGACCGAGGTCGCGGAGATCGGACAGGTGCGCGAGAAAGACGACGAGGGGCGGTGCGAGATCCCGTTCCGGGTTCAGCCCGCGCTCCCGCCGTGGAACCCGGCCGTGGACGAGGCACCCGCGCCGGAGCAGATCCCGGACCTCGCATTCCAGTCGTCGGTGCCGAAGCCGGCGCAGATGACCGGAGCCGCGGTGGTGGTCTACCCTTCGAACGGGGTGGCGGTGACCCGCTTCGGGTACGTGAACACGGGCTTCCCGACGACGGAGGCGATCTACCGGACGATCGGCGTCGATGGGCCCACCCGCTACCGGGCGATGAACGAGTTGCTGCTCAACGGCGTGACCCACGCCTTCGTGGTGGGGAACCTCTCCGGACAGCAGGTCGAGGCTCGGCATCGCGTCTTCAACGCCGACAGCGAGCCCTCGAACTTCTCCGACGTGCTCGCCGTGGTGCCGGCGATCATCAACGCACCTCCGGGGGCGGTGGGGCTGTCCGTCGTCGAGACGCCCGGCGATCCGCCGACGTCCGCCGGCACGGCGACGCTGACGATCGACTCGCCGTCCAGTCTCTTCTTGGCCTCGGTCGCCTGGCGGCAGCGGACCACGCGCTTCGGCACGCCGGGGGCTTGGTCGTC
This sequence comes from Salinarimonas sp. NSM, assembly GCF_052380005.1. Lineage (NCBI taxonomy): Bacteria > Pseudomonadati > Pseudomonadota > Alphaproteobacteria > Hyphomicrobiales > Salinarimonadaceae > Salinarimonas > Salinarimonas sp. NSM. Next base: position 23,333 of record NZ_JBQTCJ010000006.1, on the reverse strand, counting down.
GTGGACCGTGCTCGACGCGCGCCCCGGCGAGCGCTTCACGGTCGCGGCGGCCTTGCCGCAGCCGTCCGACCAGGAAGGGGACAATCTCGTGGTGACGTTCGAAGCGCAGGCGCGCTCTTCGAACGGCACGCCCAGCGCCACCGCTTCGGCCAGCGTCACGGTCGAGGCGATCTCCAACTAGTCGTGACGGCAGTCCCTACCCCGCATTCGAGGAGACAGCGATGACGCTCGCGCGCACCGCGGCGACGATCTATGCGCCCTTCGCCGCCGACGGCACGGCGCGGCAGCCGAGCCTCGCGGAGTCTCAGCTCTACCACATGGACATCGAGCGACGGGTCGTGGGGCTGTCCGGCGGCGCCACCGTCTTCGACACCCGGGCGGCGATGAACGCCTACCTCACGCCCAACGCCAACACGCTGGGCTACGTCTACGCCGACGCGACGGTGGCCAGCAACGGGATCTATCGCAAGATCGGAGGGAGCGGCACCGGCTCCTGGGTACGCATCGGCGACCTGCCGGAGCGCACCGTCGTCTTCGGCGGCGCGAGCGGCAGCAACGCGGTCACCGCGACCCCTGACGTGCCGCCGCCCACTCGCGACCTCGCGGCGACGTTCCGGATCGTCTGGCCCAACACGAACACCTCGACGACGGTCACGCTCAACGGTGTGCGCGTGAAGGATGCGGAGGGCGCGGATCCTGCCGTCGGCGATCTCATCGGCGGGCGCATCTACGAGATGCTGGCCTTCGAGGGCGTCTACCGGCTTTCGCTGGCTTCCGGGTTCGGCGCGGCCGCCGTCGCCGTCGCCGCCGACCGTGCGGCCGCGCAGGTGGCGCGGGGCGGGGCCGAGGAGGCGCTCGCCGAGGTCGAGGCCGTGCGTGACGCCTTCGGCGCACGCTTCGGAATCGCCGTTTCGGAAGCCGGGCGGCCGGCCTCGGGCCTGGACCTCGCCCTCGTCGTCGCGACGTTCCCGCTGCGCGCGCCGGCGAACTTCGCCGCCCCCACGCCCGCGGCGCCGACCGAGCGCTCCTACGCCCGCGCGGTCACCGCCGCGACGGCCTCGACGGTCTTCTCGGTCCGCAAGAACGGCGTCCAGTTCGGCACGATCACCTTTGCCGTCGGCGCGACGGCGGGGACCTTCGCCGCGACCGAGACCACCTTCGCCCCCGGGGACGTGATCAGCGTCCGCGGGCCGGACATCCCCGACGCGACCCTGGCGGACGTGTCGGTGACCCTGCTGCTCGAGCGCCTGCCGAGCTGATCTGACCTGATCTCTGGAGAGCCCCCATGGCGGATACCATCTCGGTCTACAACGGCGCTCGCGCGCACATCGCGGACGTCGGCATAGGCAACATGACGCTGAAGGTCATGCTGCTCGACAACACCGCCTCGTTCTCGGCGGCGGATGCGACCCTCACGGCCGTCGCGGGAAGCGCCAACGCGCGCGAGGTCTCGGGCAATGGATGGACCGCGGGCGGCGAGACGCTCGACAACGTCGCGGTCACCACCGTGAGCACGAACGCCGCGCGGGTGGACGCCGACGACGTGCGCGTCCGGGCCACGGGCGGCAACATCGGGCCGGCGAGCGCCGCCGTGATCTACGACGACGCCGACGCGAGCGACCGGCCCCTGGCGTACGTGGCCTTCGACTCGGTGCGAGAGGCGTCGGACGGCACCGACTTCCTCATCGCGCTCGACCCGAACGGGCTGTTCACGTTCGTCGCCCCTTCCTGATCTCGCCCGCGTAGAGGAGCCCGCCCATGGCTATCGCGGACGGCGCCATCTCCGAATTCGCGATCGGCGAATTCACGCCCCTGGCCACGGGGGACACCGTCGTCACGGTCGGCGCCGTCGTCTCCGTCGCGGCGGCGCTCGCCCCGGCGGTGGGCTCCGGCGCGGCCGTCGAGGTCGGATCGGTCGGGACCATCACCGCGGGCGTAGCGCCGCGGGCCGGCGCCGGCGCGACCGTCTCGGCGGGTGTCGTCGAAACGGTGGTCGACGCGCTCGTGCCGGTGCTTCCGCCGGGGGCCGTGGTCGAGCTCGTCACGATCGCGACCGTGGCGGATGCGCCGGCCCCCCGGGTGGGTGCAGGCGCCGCGGCGAGCGCCTTCAACACGACGCGCATCGGCGTCGGCTCTTCGATCGGCGAGTTGGCGATCGGCCAGGGCGAGGGCTTCGAAGACTTCACCTCGCCCGTGGTGACAGTTTCCACGGCGCGCGTCCCGGACGTCGGGGGCGGCACGGCCGTGACAGCACGGTGGGCCGATGCGCCGATCCCGTATCCGATAGGCGGGGCGGAATCCATCGGCGAGTTCGCCATCGGTGAGAGCGCGCCCATCGTTGCCGTCGACTTGGACGTCTTGCCGGAGACCGTCGTCATCCCTCATGCGCCGAGCGCCATCGCCCGCCCGCGCCGTCCCGTCGTTTCGATCTTCACAGCCTGAGAGGTCGCCATCATGGCTCACGTCTACATCAACCGCGTCGCGTGCGCGGTCGGCACGACCGGCATCGGCACGGTGACCTTCGGGTCGCCGGTGGCGAGCAACTTCATCGCGCCGGCCAGCGCTTCGCCGGCGCCGTCCGACGGCGACACGGTCACGTATATCCTGCTCGACGGGAACAACATCGAGATCGGGCGCGGCACGCTCGGGGGGTCTCTCACGACCATGACCCGCGACACGGTCGAGGTGTCTCTCATCGCCGGCACCGTCGGGACGTCCAAGCTCTCGCTGTCGGGAGCCGCGGTGGTTCGCTTCATGGTCAGCGCCGCAGACTACGGCAACTTCCTCACGAAGACGGGCGACGCCTCGCAGCTCACGGGCGCCGTCGACCAGGTCGCCCGGGACATGGCGGGCTCGGCGCTCGCCTATGCGATGGCCAGCAACGACGCGGCCTCGATCCTCGGCCCGGTCGGCGCCTTCCGGCTGTCCGACGACTTCGAGACGAACACGCTCAACGTCGTCACGGGCGGGGCCTATGTCGCCGCAAGCGACTGGTACGCCAACGATACGATCAGATACACCGAGACGTCCACCACGGATTCCGGGACGTCGGGCTACGGGTCCTTCACCCTCACGCTGGACCGCGCGTGGGCCGTGAACAACGAGGAGATCATCACCGATCTGGGCGTGCGCGCCGCCGTCGCCGGCGACTACACGCTCCAGATCGTCCAGCGCACGAGCGCGGGCAACTATACCGTCGTGGCGTCGGTCGTGCTCACGCACACCGGCGGCGGCGGATTCGAATACGCGCGCCTCGCGTCGCCCTACACCGTGCCGGCCTCCGGCGACTATCACGTCGCGGTGCACAGGGTCGGTTCGCTCGGCACCAACAGCCGCAGCACCGCCGGCAATCGCGCCGTCTCGACCGTCGCCTCGGCAGCCGCCGTCGGCGGCACTTATGCCGGGCTGACCGAGGATTCGAACATCGTCGTTCCCGTCGCGGCGCGGCGCGTCGGCGGCAACAACGTCAACTTCCGCCCGGTCGCGACGACGATTTCCGCCGACCCCGACGACGTTCTCGGATACTTCGCGATCCTGCCCATCAACTTCGCGACGATCGGCACGAACGTGCTCATCGACTTCTCGATCGATGGCGGCACGACCTGGGCCGCGGCGGCGGTGGAGACGCTCGGCGCGCTCGGCGCCACGGGCGAGATCATGTTCCGCGCGCTGGCCGACGTTTCCGGCCAGACCGGTACGTCGCTCCTCTACCGACTCACGTCCACCACCGACGCCAACTTCAACTACACGCGCTGCGTCGGCGTCGTGCCGCTCTACTGATCCCGGGGGACACCATGGACAACCACCGCATCGCCCGCCGCCGTGCCTACGCGGACCTGGACGGCCGCACGCTCGGCGCCCTCGTCGAGCAGGTCGAGGCCATCCGCGAGCACACCGGCGCGCCCGTCGTGCCGGACTTCGCGACGGTGCTCGAGGCCCGCGCCGAGATCAAGGCCGCCCACCCCAAGCCGGAGGCACGCAAGGGGAAGACCCGCGGGGGCACTCGATGACGGCACCCCGCACGCCCGAGCTCTACGGCGCGATCGGCGATGGCCAGTCGCACCCGCTCTCCGAGTCCTACGCCACGCTCGAGGCCGCGCAAGCCGTCTTCCCCTGCGCGACGTCGCTCGCGCAGGAACACGACCTCGTGGCGATCCAGACCATGCTCGACGAGGGCGGGCGGATCGAACGGCGCAACCACGGCGCCAGGTACTTCCTCGGTGTCGGCCAGGGGCTTCGCCTCAAGCACCACGGCCAGGAGATCGTCGGCGCGCTGTGCGATCTCGTCTACGCCGGCCCGGGCGTCGCACTCGATACCGACGACGCCGTCGCCGCGTCGGGCTATCTCGCCTCGTGCCTCGTTGAGCGCGTGCACGTCGAGCTGACCGCACCCGGCGCCGTGGGGCTCCGCGACCGCACCAAGAACAGCCGCTGGGTGGACTGCGCCGCCAACCTCATGGCGTCGGGCCAGGTCGGCATCGAATGGGCCGGCGGCGTCGGCGGGTCCGGGCCGTACTACAACACGTGGGACAACCCCGTCGTCGCCGGGCGCGCCATCCACGGATTCTCGAATGTCCGCGGGCTCGTGTGCACTTTCGACCCCGCCTATCCCAGCCGCGGCCCGAACGCGATGCGATGGGAAGGCGGGCGCGTCTCCGGATGCTCCCGGAACTTCTCGCTGCTCGGGACGGGCAACGTGCTCGACAATCCGAAGTCCGAGGCCGCGGTCGACATCCACTTCTTCGTCGACCATCCCGGGCATCCGAACGGCTGCATCGCGAACACCGTCGAGTACCCGTACATCGAGGCGATGGCGACCTCGACGGCGCTCTACGTCGGCCCGCGCTCCGTCGCCGCGAACCTCTACGAGGGCAAGACGACGAGCGTCGGGACCCTCATCGTGGATCACGGCATCCGCACCACCTTCGTCTCGTCGGACAAGGGGTGGGTGCCCACGCTGCGCGTCGGCGGACCACAGGGCGCGGGGTGCGTTCGGCTTCTCAGCCGCGAGGGCGTGATCTCGTTCGGCACCGTTCCGGCCGGCAAGACGGGCTACGGCTATATCTCGGTCCCGGGCGCGCTCGCGGGCGACCTGGTCATGGTCACGCCGCGCTCGACGGCCGCCAGCGCCGATGGCCTCAGCTATTGGGGCCAGGTCGCCACGACCGGGCTCGTCGCGGTCTACGCGAAGAACGGTTCCGGCGGGGCGGTGACGCTCCCGCCGCTGGAGTTCCGCGTGGCGGTGATGGGCTTCGCGGGCTAGCCTCGCCACGCCTCGCGATCGTGCTCGGCGCGTTCCGCCGGTGTCATCGCCGCGCGGGGCTTGCTCGCGGCCCATGAGGCCAGGAGCACGATCGCCTCGACGGCGAGCGCCGCCACCATGGCGAGCACGAGACAGGCGCCGCGGGCGAGCGCGACGACACGAAGGGCTGTGTTCCGGAGCGTGGTCATGGACTCGCTCTAGCTGCCGGTGCGCACCTTACGCAAGCGTAAGACCTTACGTCATCCATCCTCACGACATGTCGCCTGCCCGCCATCCGCGCGCCGGCACGACGGAGCACGACTATGGACATGGACATCGCGCGCCTTCAGCGCGCCCTCGCGGCCAAGGGCTTCGACCCCGGGCCCGTCGACGGCATCATGGGCCGGCTCACGCGCGCGGCCGTGGTCGCCTTCCAGAAGAGCGTGGGGCTTCAGGGGCTCGGCGTGGTGGGGCCGAAGACGCGCGCCGCGCTGTTCGGGTCCGGGCCGGCGGCGCCCTTCGTCCAGGACCTGCGCACCCCGCCCTGGTACGCGCTCGCCGAGACGAAGAAGGGCCTCCACGAGCGCCGGGACAACGGCATCCTCGCGCGCTTCCTGCGCAGCGACGGCCCGACGCTCGGCGATCCCGCCCGGCTCCCGTGGTGCGGTGACTTCGTCGAGACCTGCATCGCCGTGACGCTCCCGGGCGAGCGCCTGCCCGGCAACCCCTACCTCGCGCGGAACTGGATGCGCTTCGGCGAGCCGCTGGGCGAGCCCGCGCTCGGCGCCGTCGCGGTGTTCTGGCGGGGCTCGCGGTCCGGGACGTCGGGGCACGTCGGGTTCTACGCCGGCGAGGATGCCGGCCACGTTCACGTGCTGGGCGGCAACCAGTCCGACGCGGTCACGGTGGCCCGGCTCGGGAAGGACCGCCTTCTCGGCTACCGCTGGCCCTCCACCTACCCCATGCCGCGCACGGGCACGATCGCTCGTGGGCCGGACGGGGTGCCGATCTCTCTCAACGAGGCGTGACGCCATGAAGCTCGTCGAGAACTGGACCACGATCGCGACCCGCGCGTGGAGCATGTACCTCATGGCAGCCGCGGCCGTGCTCGAGATCGTCCGTGAGGTCGTGCCGGACTGGACCGAGACCATTCCGCAGTGGGTGACCGCGGCCGTCATCGTCGGCGCCGCGCTGGCCCGCGTGGTGAAGCAGAGCAACATCCCGGACGGGCCGGCGGAATGACGGCGCTCGCGACCCTGTGGCGGCTCGCCACGTCCCGCCTGGGGCTCATCGTCATCGCCGCCGCGCTCGGGTGGTGGTGGGGCGCGTCGAGCGCGCGCGAGGCATGCGAGGCCGATCGGCTGCGCGAGGTGATCGCCGCGATGCAGGCCGATGTCGTCGCCGCCCGCGAGGCCGAGCGCCGCGCTGCGCGCCAGGCCGAACAGCTCGCGGCCGAAGCCGCATCCAACCAGGAGAGGGTCGATGCGCTCACCGCCGATCTCGCGAGCCTGCCGGAGGGCGACCGCTGTCGCGCTTCTGGCGATGACGTGCGCCGCCTGCGCGACATCCGGTAGCCCCGCGCCGCGGGAGCTTCCGGCATGGCCCGGGTTCGCCGCTCCCGTCGCCGTCGCCGATCCCCGCGCGGGCGAGCCCCTTCTCGGGATCGCCGCCCGCGAGCGCGCCGGCCGCGTCGAGAACGCGCGCCGACTTCAAGAAGCCGCCCGCTGGTACGCGGGCGTCCGTGAGAGCTACGGAGACGACGCCCCGTGAATGTGCCCACCACTCTCCAGGACGTCCCGGTGACGATGGCGATCCTCTCCGGCCTCTCGCTCTACGGAGCGTTCGTGATCGGCATCGTGCTCTATCTCGTGCGGGTCCGGGACCAACTCCGCGACGAAGCCCGCGAGCACGCCAGGGCCGCCACCGCGATGGCCGAGAAGGTCCGCGACGACGCGCGCGCGGAAGCCGAGACCGCCCGCCGGCTCGCTCGCGAGGCCCGCGAGATGACGGCCGCGCTCGAGACCAAGATCGCCCGCGAATACGTCTCGCACGAGCAACTCGGCCGGCTCGGCGACGAGATCAAGACGGAGTTGCGGGACCTGCGGAACTCGCTGATGACGGCGATCGCCGCCGCGGGCCAGCCGCGCCGGGCGCGCGACCCGTAGCCCACTCGCTCCCCCGCACCACCTTCGCCCCGGTCCGCCTCGCGCGGCCCGGGGCTTTTCGCGTTTCAGGGGCCGCGCTATCTCGCCGGCATGACCGACGCTGAAGCCCCGCGCCCACCCTGCCGTGTCGACGCCCGTGAGGAGTGCTTCATCGTGCTCGACGCCGCGGATCGCCCGGTGGCCTACGTCTACTTCGCGGAGGGCACGCGGCGATCGGCGACGGGGCGGTGGTCGCGGGAGGCAGCCGAGCGGATCGCAGAGCGGATCGCGCGGGGGTTCACGCGGGCGGGGGAGAGCGGGTCACTGCCCGCCCGCTGATAGGGCGGATGGTGGGGCGCCGGGCGTTGATCGTCCTCTACACCTTGCCTCGCAACGAATTCGGGCGGACGCCCTGTCCGCCAACGTTCGCCCCACGGGCCGCATAGCCCGCCGTTCGCCGTTCACCCCCCATCAGCCTCCCGCATCCGGCGGTGCGCCCGCGCCCGCGCCGAGCGACCTCTGCATCAGCACCGTGTCGACCCAGCGCTCGTGCTTCCAGCCGACCGCGCGCAGCACGCCGATGCGGCTGAAGCCGAGCCCTTCGTGCAGGGCGATCGAGGCGTGGTTGTCGCTGTCGCCGACGACGGCGACCATCTGGCGGTAGCCGGCCGCTTCCGCCAGCGCGATCAGCCGGGAGACGAGCAGGCGGCCGATGCCGTGCCCGCGCCGGTCGGGATCGACGTAGACCGAGCTCTCGACCGTCGAGGCATAGGCGGCGCGGGGCCGATAGGCGCCCGCATAGGCGTAGCCGACGACGCGGCCCTCGCTCTCGGCGACGAGGTAGGCATGCCCCGCGTCGACGAGCGCGGCGCGCCGCCGGCGCATCTCGTCCTCGTCCGGCGGGACGAGCTCGAAGGTGCCCCGCCCATGCAGCACCGCATGGGCGTAGATCCGCGTGATCGACGGCACGTCGCGGGCCTCGCTCGGGCGGACGTGGACGGTGGCGTGTGGTGGAACGTCGTCGCTCATCGGGGTCTCTCGGCAGGAAGATCGGCGTCTGTGCCGGCGTCACGCACGCGCGGGGACGCAGACGTCCGGCGGCGATCCTCGCGCAGGATCGCCGCCGCTTCAACGCGGTAGGCGCGGCGGACCGCCTGGAGGCGGCCCAGCACGGCCGCTCGCGCTCCTCGCCCGTGGGCGCCCTCAGGCTCCCGGTTCCCGGCCGGGGCTCGTCCCGCGGAAGATGTTGGTCTCGCCGATCATGCGCTCGAGCGCGGAGATGCGCTCCACGCTGGAGCGGGAGCTGCGGCTCTGGACCTCGGCGATCAGGCTCTCCACCAGGATGTTGATGGAGAGCGTCGAATCCCAGCTCGACGGCACCTCGACGGCGCAGCGGAACGTGTGCAGCGCCCAGCGCTCGATCGGCGAGCCCCATTGGTCGGTGAACAGCACGACGCGGGCGCCCTGCTTCACCGCGAGCTGCGCGAGCTTCTCGAGCTCGCGCTCGTAGCGGCGGATGTCGAAGCAGATCAGCGTCGAGGTCTCGTCCATGTCGAGCAGCGATTGCGGCCAGACGCTGGGCGAGCTGTCGAGGAGGAAGACCCGCGGACGGATGATCTGGAGGTGGTTGTAGAAATAATGCGCGTTCGAGCGGGTGATGCGCCCCCCGACGAGGTGCAGCTGCTGCTCGGAGGCCGAGAGGAGCGCGGCGACGCGGTCGAACTCGTCGAGGTCGATCTGCTCGAGCGTGCGGCCGATGTTCTCGAAGGCGGCCTTGGCGAAGCGCGCGAGGATGTGGTCGCGCGGGGCCTGCGGCTCGGCCATGTCGAGCTTGGCGAGCGGCTGCTTGATGCGCGCGGCGATCTCCTCGCGGATCGCGTCCTGGAGGCCGCCGTAGCCGTCGAAGCCCAGCTTGCGGGCGAGGCGGATGACGGTCGGCGTCGAGACCTCGGCGCTCTCGGCGAGCTTGGTGACCGACTGCAGCCCGCCTACGAGCGAATCCTGCAGGAGCACCGCGGTCAGCCGGCGCTCGGCCGCGGTCAGCTCCGCCTGCTTGCGCTTCAGGAGGTCGCGCACGAGGGGCTTCCTGCTCAAGAAATGTCCTTTCCGCTTCAGCGCGGATCGTGGATGATCGATCCGCTACAGAAACAAGCTTGACACGCCTCGAACTCATGTAGTGAATTTTACACGAGCTCGGCAAGGGGTTTGCGGCAAGGGGTTTGCGGCGAGGAGCCTCGAGCGACGGCAGGCGGGGAGGGGCGACGACGTGGCGGACGCGGGCTGGACGGCGGTGGAGATCACGGGGACGGCCGGCGCGGCGCCGCTCGTCCTCGTGTGCGAGCACGCCTCCCGCGCGATCCCCCCGGAGCTCGACGACCTCGGCCTCGACGACGAGGCGCGGAGTGCCCACGTCGCCTGGGACATCGGCGCCGCCGTGCTGGCGCGCCGGCTCTCGGAGCGGCTCGATGCGCCGCTCGTGTCGGGCGGCCTGTCGCGGCTCGTCTACGACTGCAACCGCCCGCTCTCGGCGCCCGACTGCATCCCCGCGCGCAGCGAGCGCTACGACGTCCCCGGCAACCGCGATCTCGACGAGGCGGCGCGCAGGCTGCGCTTCGAGCGCGTGCACGAGCCCTTCCACGCCACGCTCGCCGACGTCTGCCGCACCCAGGAGCGGCGCTGCGGGCGCACCATCGACCTCGTCACGGTCCACAGCTTCACGCCGGTCTATCTCGGCGTTCCCCGCGCGGTGGAGATCGGCTTCCTGCATCACGAGGACGCGGCGCTGGCCAGCGCGGCCGTCGCCGCGGAGCGTGCGCGTGGCGCCTATCGCGCGGCGCTCGACGAGCCCTATTCCGCCGCCGACGGCGTCACCTACACGCTCGCCCGCCACGGCGAGGGCGAGGGGCGCCGTGCGCTCATGATCGAGGTGCGCAATGACCTGATCGCCACCGACGCGGCGTCCGCGCGCATGGGCGACCACCTCGCGCGGACGCTGGCGCGCGCACTCGCCGACGCGCCGCAGGCTGCGGGGGCGGCGCCATGAATGCACTTCTGAGGGGCCTTCGCGCCTACGTCGCCGTGATCGACCGCTGCAACTGGGCCATCGGCCGGGTGGTCATGTTCGGCCTGTTCGGCCTGATGGGCATCCTGCTCTGGTCGTCGATCTCGAAGACCTTCTTCGTGCCCTCCCTGTGGACGCTGGAGATGGCCCAGTTCGTGATGGTCGCCTACTTCATCCTGGGCGGACCCTACGCCATGCAGATGGGCGCGAACGTGCGCATGGACCTGATCTACGGCGCGCTCTCGTCCCGGCGCAAGGCGTTGATGGACGTGCTCACCGTGGGCTTCCTGATCTTCTACCTCGGCGTGCTGCTCTGGGGCGGGATCGAGAGCACGATCTACTCCTTCTCCTTCGGCGGCGAGCGCTCGTCCTCGGCCTGGCGGCCGTACATGTGGCCGATCAAGGTGACGATCTGCATCGGCGTGACGCTGATGCTGCTCCAGGCGCTGAGCGAATTGGCGAAGGACGTGCTGTTCCTCGCCACCGGCGCGCCGATCCGCCACGAGGACGATGCACCGGGCTCACAGGCGCTCGGCGAGGGGGAGCGCGGCGATGCCCTATGAGCTGATCGCGATCCTGATGTTCTCGACGATGATGCTGATGCTCTTCACGGGCCAGCGCGTCTTCGCGGCGATCGGCTTCGTGGCTGTGATCGCAGCGATCCTGCTCTGGGGCGAGCGCGGCGGCTACGACATCGGCTTCTCGGCCATCATCAAGGTGATGCGCTGGTACCCGCTGCTGACGCTGCCGATGTTCGTGTTCATGGGCTACGTCCTGTCGGAGTCGAAGATCGCCGACGACCTCTACCGGATGTTCCACGTCTGGACCGGCGGCATGCCCGGCGGCCTCGCCATGGGCACGATCGGGCTCATGGTCCTGATCTCGGCCATGAACGGGCTGTCCGTCGCGGGCATGGCCATCGGCGCGACGATCGCGCTGCCGGAGTTGCTGAAACGCAACTACGACAAGCTGATGGTCACGGGGGTGATCCAGGCGGGATCATCGCTGGGCATCCTCGTGCCGCCCTCCGTCGTGCTCGTGCTCTACGCCATGATCGCGCGCCAGCCGGTGGGCCAGCTCTGGCTCGCCGGCGCGATCCCCGGGCTGATGATGGCTGGGCTCTTCATCGTCTACATCGCCATCCGCTGCCGGCTGAACCCGAAGCTCGGGCCGACCCTGTCGCTCGAGGAGCGCGACCAGATCACCCGCGCCGAGAAGATGCGGCTCCTGCGTGCTGGGCTCCTGCCGGTGGGCATCTTCGCCGTGATGATGGTGCCCTTCGTCAACGGCTGGACGAGCCTCGTCGAGAGCTCGGCCGTGGGCGCCATCGCCGCCTTCGTCGCCGCCGTCGCCAAGGGGCGCATGACGTGGGCCGTGTTCGAGACCAGCACGCGCCAGACGCTCGGCATCACCTGCATGTTCATGTGGATCATCACGGCGGCACTCGCCTTCGGGGCGGTGTTCGACGGGCTCGGCGCCGTGCGCGCCATCGACGACCTCTTCACCGACAAGCTCGGGCTCAACCCTTGGGTGATCCTCATCCTGATGCAGCTGAGCTTCATCCTGATGGGCACGTTCCTCGACGACACGGCGATGCTCGTGATCGTCGCTCCGCTCTACGTACCGCTGGTGGGCGCGCTCGGCTTCGACCTCGTCTGGTACGGCGTGCTCTACACGATCACCTGCCAGATCGCCTACATGACCCCGCCCTTCGGCTACAATCTCTTCCTGATGCGGGCGATGGCGCCCCCGGAGATCAAGCTCGGGGACATCTACCGCTCCATCATCCCCTTCGTCTTCATCATGATCCTGGCGCTCGCGCTGGTGATGATCTTCCCGCAGATCGCGCTCTGGCTTCCCGCTCAGGTGTACGGTCTGTGATCGCAAGGACCAGAGCCGGGTCAACCGGCCGGCCATTCGAACCAGAGGAGAAGCCGAGATGACCACGAGACGCACATTCCTGAAGAGCGCGGCCCTCGCCGCACCCGCGACCCTCGCCGCACCGGCCATCGTGCGTGCCCAGGCGCCGATCCGCTGGCGCTTCCAGACCTATGCCGGCGCGGCGCTGGGCGAGCACGTGACCAAGCCCATCATCGACGCGATCAACGCCGCCGCGAACGGCGAGATGGAGATCGAGCTGTTCTACGCCGACCAGATCGTGCCCACCGGCGAGCTGTTCCAGGCGCTCCAGCGCGGCACCATCGACGGCGTCCATTCCGACGACGACTCGATGGCCTCGCCGACGCCGCTGCGGGTGTTCGGCGGCTACTTCCCCTTCGCCACGAAGCACATCCTCGACGTGCCGGTGCTGTTCAACCAGTATGGTCTCGCCGAGATCTGGGAGGAGGAATACGCCAAGGTCGGCGTGAAGTGGCTCTCCGCCGCGGGCCAGGATCCGTGCAACTTCAACACGACCAAGGAGATCACCTCCGTCGCCGATCTCGAGGGCCTGCGGCTCTACACCTTCCCCACCGCCGGGCGCTTCCTCAGCCGCTTCGGCGTGGTGCCGGTGAACATCCCCTACGAGGATGCCGAGGTCGCGGTGCAGACGGGCGAGCTCGACGGCATGGCCTGGTCGGGCATAACCGAGGACTACACCGTCGGCTGGGCCGACGTGACGGACTACTTCCTGACGAACAACATCTCCGGCGCCTGGATCGGCTCCTTCTTCGTGAACGAGGCGCGCTGGGCGGAGCTGCCCGATCACCTGAAGCGGCTCGTCATGGCGGCGATCGACGCGGGCCACACCTACCGGAATCAATGGTACTGGGGCGGCGAGGCGCGGCTGCGGGCGACCGGCGACAAGCTCGCGCTGCGTACCGTGCCGGCCGCGGAATGGGCCGAGGTCGAGAACGCCGCCAAGGAGTTCTGGACCGAGATCGCCGAGGAGGGCGAGGTCCACGCCAGGATCGTCTCGATCTTCCGAGAGTACAACGAGATCATCAACCAGGCGGGCCCGCCCTACACGTTCTGACCTCCGCCCGCCTCGAAGAGATCGAGGGCGGCCCCGTGCGGGCCGCCCTCCCGCGCCCGCCATCGGAGCCCGCCATGCCCGCGAACCTGACCCTCGAGACCCTCGCCGCCAAGGCCGCCTCGGGCGAGATCGACACCGTGCTCGTCGCCATGGTGGACATGCAGGGGCGGCTCATGGGCAAGCGCTACCACGTGGCCAACTTCCTCGAGCACGGCCACCGCGAGACCCATTGCTGCAACTACCTGCTCGCCACCGATCTCGTGATGTCGACGCCCGACGGCTACGCCGCGACGAGCTGGGCCAAGGGCTACGGCGATTACGTCATGCGCCCCGACCTCTCCACGCTGCGCCTGATGCCGTGGCTGCCTGGCTCGGCGCTCGTGCTCTGCGACGTGCTCGACCACCACACCCACGCCCCCGTGCCCCATTCCCCGCGCGAGATGCTGCGTCGGCAGGCGGCGCGGCTCGAGGCGATGGGGCTCGAGGCCATGATGGCGACCGAGCTCGAGTTCTTCCTGTTCGAGGGCGACTACCGCAGCCTCCAGAAGCGCGGCTACCGCGACCTCGTCCCGCTCAACGGCCACAACGAGGACTACAACCTCTTCCAGACCACCAAGGAAGAGGCCGTGATGCGGCCCCTGCGCAACCATCTCGTGGGTGCGGGCGTGCCGGTGGAGAACTCGAAGGGCGAGGCCGAGACCGGCCAGCAGGAGCTCAACATCCGCTATGCGAGCGCGCTCGACTGCGCCGACCACCACACGATCGCCAAGCACGCGGCCAAGGAGATCGCCTGGATGAACGGCTGCTCGGCGACCTTCCTGCCCAAGTGGGCCCCGGGCAAGGTCGGCTCGTCGAGCCACGTGCATCTCTCCGTCTGGAAGGACGGCGAGCCCGCCTTCCACGATTCCAAGGCCGAGCACGGCATGTCGGCGCTGATGCGCAGCTTCACCGCGGGGCTTCTCGCCTATGCCCGCGACTACACGATCTTCCTCGCGCCTTACGTCAACAGCTACAAGCGCTTCGCCGCGGGCACCTTCGCGCCGACCAAGGCGGTGTGGTCGGTGGACAACCGCACCGCGGGCTTCCGGCTGTGCGGGGAGGGGACGCGGGGCGTGCGCATGGAATGCCGTATCGGCGGCTCCGACATGAACCCCTATCTCGCCCAGGCCGCGATGATCGCCGCAGGCATCAAGGGCATGGAGGAGGGGCTCGCGCTGGACCCGCCCTACGAGGGCGACGCCTATGCGAGCGGCGACGTCGTCGAGATCCCGCGCGCGCTGCGCGCCGCCATCGAGACCCTGCGCGGCTCGGCGATGCTGCGCGAGGCCTTCGGCGACGCGGTGGTCGACCACTACGTCCGCTGCGGCGAGTGGGAGCAGGAAGAGTTCGACCGCGCGGTCACCGATTGGGAGATCGAGCGGGGCTTCGAGAGAGCGTGAGCATGTCGCAGATCCTCAGATGTATCTCGCCGATCGACGGATCGGTCTTCGCCGAGCGGCCGGCCCTCTCGGCCGACGCCGCCCGCGCCGCCGCGGCCCGCGCCCGAGCCGCGCAGCCGGCCTGGGCCGCGCGCTCGATCCGCGAGCGGGCGGAGCTGGTTCTCGCCGGCATCGCGGCTGTGGGCGCCATGAACGACGAGGTGGTGCCCGAGCTCGCCCGGATGATGGGCCGGCCGGTCCGCTACGGCGGCGAGTTCCGCGGCTTCTCCGAGCGCGGCACCCACATGGCGGCCATCGCCGAGGACGCGCTCGCCGACATTCCCGTGAGCGACGACGAGAGCTTCCGCCGCTATATCCGCCGGCTGCCCTGGGGCGTGGTCTTCGTGGTGGCGCCCTGGAACTACCCGTACATGACCGCCATCAACACGGTGGCGCCGGCGCTGATCGCCGGGAACACCGTGCTGCTCAAGCACGCTACGCAGACGCTGCTCGTCGGCGAGCGCATGGCGAAGGCCTTCCATTCGGCGGGCATCCCTGAGGACGTGTTCCAGAACGTCTTCCTCGATCACGACACGTCGAGCGCGCTCATCGCCGGGCGCGCCGTCGACTTCGTCAACTTCACGGGCTCGGTGCCCGGCGGGCAGGCGATGGAGCGCGCGGCGGCGGGCACCTTCGTGCCCGTGGCCACCGAGCTCGGCGGCAAGGACCCCGGCTACGTCATGGAGGACGCCGACCTCGACGCGGCCGTCGACGGGCTGATGGACGGCGCGATGTTCAATTCCGGGCAATGCTGCTGCGGGATAGAGCGGATCTACGTCCACCAGAGCCTCTACGACGCCTTCGTCGAGAAGGCGGTGGCGTGGGCGCGCGCGCAGCGCCTCGGCAACCCGCTCGACAAGGAGACCACGCTCGGCCCCATGGCGCACGTGCGCTTCGCGCGGCTCGTGCGCGAGCAGATCGACGCGGCCGTCGCCGCCGGCGCCGTCGCGCACCTGGCCAAGGACCCCGCCGACGACGGCGGCGCGTACCTGACGCCGCAGGTGCTCACCAACGTCACGCACGACATGGCCGTGATGCGCGAGGAGAGCTTCGGCCCCGTCGTCGGCATCATGCCGGTCGCCGACGACGAGGAAGCGATCCGGCTGATGAACGACAGCCGTTTCGGCCTCACCGCGAGCCTCTGGACCGCGGACCCGGAGCGCGCCGCCCGCGTCGGGGACCGCGTCGAGACCGGCACGGTCTTCATGAACCGCGCGGACTACCTCGATCCCGCGCTCTGCTGGACCGGCTGCAAGGACACCGGCCGCGGCGCGGGGCTCTCCGTGCTCGGCTACCACGCGCTCACCCGCCCGAAATCCTACCACCTCAAGAAGGTTCGCTCATGAGCCCGCCCGCCGGTCCCCGCGCCACCTGGTCCTACCCCACCGCCATCCGCTTCGGCGCCGGCCGTATCGCCGAGCTGCCGCAGGCCTGCCGCGCGGCGGGGATCGCAAAGCCGCTGCTGGTCACCGATCGCGGGCTGGCCTCCATGGAGATCACCGCCCGCGCGCTCGCCGTCCTGGAGGAGGCCGGCCTCGGCAGGGCGCTGTTCGCCGAGGTCGACCCGAACCCCAACGAGCTGAACCTCGCGGCGGGCCTGGAGGCCTACCGCGCGGGCGGGCACGACGGCGTCGTCGCCTTCGGCGGCGGCTCGGGGCTCGACCTCGCGAAGATGGTCGCCTTCATGTCGGGCCAGACACGGCCGATCTGGGATTTCGAGGACGTCGGCGACTGGTGGACCCGGGCCGACGCGAGCGGCATCGCCCCCATCGTCGCCGTGCCGACCACGGCGGGCACGGGCTCGGAGGTGGGCCGCGCGAGCGTCATCACCAATTCGCAGACCCACGTGAAGAAGATCATCTTCCACCCGAAGGTGCTGCCTTCCGTCGTCATCGCCGACCCGGAGCTGACGGTGGGCATGCCCAAGGCCATCACCGCGGGCACCGGGCTCGACGCCTTCGCGCATTGCGTCGAGGCGTTCTCGAGCCCCTTCTACCACCCGATGAGCCAGGGCATCGCGCTCGAAGGCATGCGGCTCGTGATCGAGAACCTGCCGCGGGCGTACGATTCGCCGGGCGACATCGAGGCGCGCGCGAACATGATGTCCGCCGCCGCCATGGGCGCGGTTGCCTTCCAGAAGGGGCTCGGCGCCATCCACGCCATGAGCCACCCGGTGGGCGCGCTGTTCAACACCCATCACGGCACCACGAACGCGGTCTGCATGCCCGCCGTGCTCGATCTCAACGCACCGGCGATCCGCGAGCGCTTCGACCGCGCCGCACCGTATTTCGGCATAGATGGCGGGTACGAGGGCTTCCGGGCCTTCGTCCAGGCCTTCAACGACCGCTTCGGCATTCCCCGCCGGCTCGGCGACATGGGCGTGACGGCGGACCGGATCGACGAGATGGTCGCCATGGCGCTCGACGACCCGTCCTGCGGCGGCAATCCGGTGGAGCTGACGAAGGAGAACCTGAGGGGGCTGTTCGAGGCGGCGCTCTGAGGGCGCGTGGCTCGGCCCGGGGCGGGGGCGTCAGGAAATCGTCAAGGCACCCCCGCTAGCCTCCCCAGCGTCCCCCGCCGCGAGGAGCCCCGAGCCGCCCCATGCCCTTCATCGAGCTGACCGTCGAGAGCGTCCAGAAGCCCAAGGTGCTCATCAACATCGCCCACATCGTCCGCGTGGAGCCCCACCCCCATGCGAAAGGCGCGCTCGTCTACACGAGCCCGAAGGCGGACGGCAGCCCGGCCGTGCACGCGGTGGAGGGGTACAAGGCGATCAGGGATCGGTTGATGGGGGAAGGGTGAGCGGGACGAGCCTATCGGCGGCCGCCCAGGACCTCGGGCCCGTCCAGCGGCCATGCCGGGACGTCGTCCATCCAGTCGAGAAAGTCCGCGGGGAGCGCGTCCAGGCGTGCCATCGCGGCCGCGTAGTCGGCGGAGCGCTTCGCCGCCCGTGGCTTGCGGAGACGGACCTTGCCCGAGGGAGCCACGGAGACGGCATGCGTGAGCACGTGCCCTGCCCGGGATGTGCGGGTCTTGAAGGGCGCCGTTCGTTTCGTGCCGGTCGTCGCTCGTTTCGTCATCTCGCGCTCCTCGCGGCCGCCTTGGCCCGGAAGCTGATTGGCACTACGGCAAGACCCGGATGAGCATCCTGGCGCGCGTGGGCGACGAAGCTGCGGGACGCCGCACGGAGCTTGTCCAACTCATCGGGTGTCACGCGGCGCTCTCTCCCGTACTGCCCAGGATATGCTACTCATCGGCGAGAGTAGCGGCAACATTGAACCGAGGAGAGCAGTCGCGTTGAATCTCATCGAAAAGGTCGAGCCGGCGGCCGTCGTCCCGCTGCCTTCGAAAGGCGTGCTCAGCCGTACTCGACTCCGTCGCGTCGCCGCGCGTGGAAGCGAGCGCGGCAGGAGCGTCGACCATCCGTGCGCAACACGGGCGGTATCGAAAATTCACTTGGATCGGGGAGTTCGGCGCACAACGCATCTGCGTCGGCTTGGTGCCCAGGAGAGGACTCGAACCTCCACGGCTGTTAACCACTGGTACCTGAAACCAGCGCGTCTACCAATTCCGCCACCTGGGCCCGCTCGCGCGGTGGGGGGCTTCATAGCAGGTCCGCGGGCGCCGTCAATCGTCTTTCTCGCGTCCGCGCGGGGCGCGTACCCGACAGAGCCCCGCCGCGAATCCGAGGGAGATGCAGGAAATCGTAAAGGGGACGGATCCAGGATGGCCTCGGATGCGTACTCTTCCATAGACGCGCTCTTGCTCGAGAAGGAGGGCCGCCCATGCGTGCCCTGATGAAGCAGCCGCTGATCCGCCTGTTCGTGACGAACGGGTTCTTGGGGATCGGCTTCGGCATGGCGATCGCCGCCGTGCTCGTCGCGGTCGACTTCCGCGGCGTGGCGACCCTGGCGCTCACAGATCCCAACGGCTTCGTCGCCGTGATCCTCCTCGCCTTCGGGCTCGCCGTCACCTGCGGCGGCGCGGCCATCGCCACGGCAGTGATGCTGCTGCCCTGGGAGGACGACGACCACGAGGGCGGCTCCGGCGGCGGGGGCGGTGGGCATCGCGACGAGGACCGCGTGCTGCGGCCGATCCCGGTGCGCGTCGTCGACCGCGGCCGCCACGGCGTTCCGCAGATTCCCCGGCGCGATTGACGCGGACCGGGTCGGGGGGGCGGAAAGCCCGCGCCGGGCGCGGCAAATTCACCGCGCGCCCTTCCCCAGCGCTGCGGAACGCTCTAGAGATCCCCCGCATCGTGAGCGAGGGGTGAGGGACCATGCAGGCGGCAGGCTGGCCGAGCGCGAAACTGATCACCGTCTTCGGCGGATCCGGCTTCCTCGGCCGGTACGTCTGCCAGATCCTGGCGCGGCGCGGCTACCGCGTGCGTGTCGCCGTGCGCCGCCCGGATCTCGCCTACCACCTCCAGCCGCTCGGCACCGTCGGGCAGATCATGCCCGTGCAGGCGAACCTGCGCTTCCCCGAGTCGGTGCGCGCCGCGATGAAGAACGCGGACGGGGCGGTGAACCTCGTCGGCATCCTTCAGGAGGGCGGCAAGCAGACCTTCTCCGCCGTGCAGACGGAGGGCGCCGCGGCCGTCGCGCGGGCCGCGGCCGAGGTCGGCGTGCCGCTCGCCCACGTCTCCGCCATCGGCGCCGATCCCGAGAGCGCGTCCCGCTACGGCCGCACCAAGGCGGAGGGCGAGGCGCGGGTCTTCGAGGCGCTGCCCGACGCGGTGGTGCTGCGGCCCTCGATCGTGTTCGGCCCGGGAGACGGCTTCTTCACCCGCTTCGCCGTGCTCGCGCGCGCGCTCCCGGTGATGCCGATCGCCGCCGCGGACACCCGCTTCCAGCCGGTCTACGTCGCCGACGTCGCCGAGGCGATCGCCCGCGTGATGGACGGGACGGTCGCCGGCGGCAAGGTCTACGAGCTCGGCGGGCCGGAGGTCTTCACCTTCCGCGAGGTGGTGGAGCTCGTGCTGCGCTACACCGAGCGCCGCCGCCCGATCCTGACGCTGCCCGACAAGCTCGCGCGCTTCCAGGCGGGGCTCACCGAGACGCTCGACAAGGTCACGCTCGGCCTCCTGCCCGACGAGATCGTGCTCACCCGCGACCAGCTGAAGATGCTCGCCTCCGACAACGTCGTGTCCGAGGCGGCGAAGGCCGAGGGCCGCACGCTCGAGGGGATCGGCATCGCCTCGACCGCGGTCGAGGCGATCGTGCCGGCCTACCTCAAGCGCTTCCGCAAGCGCGGCCAGTTCGAGGCGCCCCGCGATCCGCGCGACGGGACGGCGGCGTGAGGGTGCGCGCCGTCACGGCTTGACAGCGAAGCCGGCCGGCTCCTTAACCTCCGGCGATCCACAGCCGTCCGGAGGCCCCTCGTGCCCGCTCTCGCCGAACTCACCACAGACGCCCTGCGGGCGCTCGCCGCCGAGGTCGCGCGCGACATCGAGGCGTTCCGGGCGAAGGGGCTCAAGCTCGACATGACGCGCGGCAAGCCCGCGCCCGAGCAGCTCGACCTCGCCAACGCCATGCTCGCGCTGCCGGGCAACGGCGACTACCACACCGAGGCGGGCGAGGACGCGCGCAACTACGGCGGCCTGCAGGGCATCGCCGAGGCCCGCAGGCTCTTCGCCGGCATGGTCGGCGCGCCACCGGAGCAGGTGGTCGTCGGCGAGAACGCCTCGCTCGCGATGATGCACGATTGCCTGGTCTGGGCGCTGCTCCACGGGGTGCCGGGCGGGACCCGCCCCTGGTCGCGCGAGGAGGGCCCCATCGCCTTCCTGTGCCCGGTGCCGGGCTACGACCGCCACTTCGCCATCACCGAAGGCTACGGCGTTCGCATGATCCCCGTGCCGCTCACCGGCGAGGGTCCGGACGTCGACGCGGTGGCGCGCGCCGTGCAGGACCCGTCGGTCAAGGGCATGTGGTGCGTGCCGAAATACTCCAATCCCACCGGCGAGACCTATGCGCCGGGCGTGGTCGAGGCGCTGGCTGCGATGAAGACCGCGGCGCCGGACTTCCGGCTGTTCTGGGACAACGCCTACGCCGTCCACGACCTCGTCGAGGAGGGCGACACGCTCGCCAACGTGCTCGACGCCTGCGCGGCGGCGGGAAACCCGGACCGTGCCTTCGTCTTCGCCTCGACCTCGAAGGTGACCTTCGCCGGCGCGGGCCTCTCCTTCTTCGGGTCCTCGCCCGCCAACGTCGCCTGGTACCTCGCCAAGGCGAGCCTGCGCACGATCGGCCCCAACAAGCTCGCCCAGCTGCGCCACGTGCGCTTCTTCGGCGACGCGGCGGGGCTCGCCGCGCACATGGACCGGCATCGCGCGCTGCTCGCGCCGAAGTTCGCGGCGGTCGAGGCGGCGCTCGAGGCGCGGCTCGCGGGCACGGGCGCGGCGCGCTGGGCGCGCCCGCGGGGCGGCTACTTCGTCTCGGTGGACGTGCGCCCGGGTACGGCGAGGAAGGTCGTCGCCACCGCCAAGGCGCTGGGCATCGCCATGACGCCGGCGGGCTCGACCTGGCCCGGCGGCACGGACCCGCGCGACGAGAACCTGCGCATCGCCCCGAGCTTCCCCTCCCTCGCCGACGTGCGCGCGGCGGCGGAAGGCGTCGCGCTCGCGATCCTGGCGGCCGCGGTCGAGGCCGAGCAGCACGCTCGCGGCGAGGGTGACCCGCCGGCCTGAGCGGCCGCCCCACGCCATATTTTGGCCGCCCCGGGCGACTGTGGTATCGGGAGGTTCCCCGCACCGATCGGTACCGCGCTCCATGCTCCTTCCCCGTTCCCTCGTCGCGTTCGCCTCGGCGCTCGCGCTCGTCGCGCTCGCCTCGGCCGCTCCGTTCGCAGCCCTCCTCGCAGGTAGCGCGCCCGCGCGCGCCCAGAGCGCGACGGAGGTCGTCGTACGCCTCAACCAGCTCGAGGAGGAGGTGCGCCGCCTCTCCGGGCAGGTGGAGGAACTGACGTTCCAGAACCGCCAGCTGCGCGAGCAGCTGCAGCGCTTCCAGGAGGACGTCGACTTCCGCTTCCAGGAGATGGGCGGCCCCGCCTCCGCCCTCCCGCCGCCGGCGACGGCGCCGGCCGGAGCGCCCTCGGCGGCGCCCGGCCAGCGCTCCGACGCGTTCGACCCGGGCACGAGCCCCTCGGCACCGGGCGCGCCCCAGCCGCTCGGCACCACGACGCCCTCGACGCCGCTCGGCGCCGCCGAGGCGCCCCCGCCGGAGGGTGGCGGCGCGCCGCTCGACATCGCCGCGATCCTGCGCGGCGAGGCGCCTCTGCCGTCCGTCGAGCGAGCGGGTCCGTCCATCGCCGCCACCGGCTCGGAGGATCCGCGCTTCGATTACGATTCGGCCTACGCCTACCTGCTGCAGCGCCAATACGAGCGCGCCGAGATGGGCTTTCGCCAGTACCTCCAGTCCCACCCGCGCGACGCGCTGGTGCCGGACGCCACCTTCTGGCTCGGCGAGACCTACGCCCAGC
Organism: Salinarimonas sp. NSM; assembly: GCF_052380005.1. Taxonomy (NCBI): domain Bacteria; kingdom Pseudomonadati; phylum Pseudomonadota; class Alphaproteobacteria; order Hyphomicrobiales; family Salinarimonadaceae; genus Salinarimonas; species Salinarimonas sp. NSM. The sequence continues at coordinate 958 of NZ_JBQTCJ010000006.1, read as the reverse complement.
GCGGCCGCCACCGGGAGGCGGCGGAGCAGTTCCTCAAGGTCTCGACCGAGCACGCGGACTCGCCCAAGGCGCCCGACGCGATGCTCAAGCTCGGCACCTCGCTCGTCGAGCTCGGCGCCCGCGAGCAGGCCTGCGCCACCTTCGCGGAGCTCACGCGCCGCTACGACGACGCCTCGATGCCCGTGCGCGAGGCGGTCGAGCGCGAGCGCCGCCGCGCCTCCTGCGGCTGAGCCCTCGCCCGCGATGGTCGTGCCGGACGACGCTCCCCTCGCCGATGCCGAGGCGCGGAGCCGCCTGACGCCGCACTTCCGTGATTTCCGCGACACCGGGCTGATCCTCGCCATCTCCGGCGGCCCCGATTCGGTCGCGCTCATGCGCCTCGCCGCGCCGCTCGCCCGCGAGACCGGCACGTCCACCCGCGTCGTCACGATCGACCACGCCCTGCGCCCCGGCTCGGCCGCGGAGGCGCTGCGGGTCGCCGCATGGGCGAGCGAGGTCGGGCTTCCCCACGAGATCCGCGCCTGGCCGGGCGAGAAGCCGATTCGGGGCGTCCAGGACGCCGCGCGCGCCGCCCGCTACGCCCTCCTCGCGGAGGCCGCCCGTGCGGCCGGCGCCGGCGCGATCCTCACCGCACATCACCGCGACGACCAGGCCGAGACCGTGCTGATGCGGCTCTGCGCCGGCTCGGGGCCCGCCGGCCTCGCCGGGATGCGCCCGCGCGCGGATCTCGACGGGCTCGTGCTGGCGCGGCCCTTCCTCGACCTGCCCAAGGCACGCCTCGTGGCCACCTGCGTGGCGCGCGAGTGGGACTTCGTCCAGGACCCGTCGAACGCGGCCCCGCGCTTCGCCCGCGCGCGGCTGCGGCGGATCGCGCCGCTGCTGGCGGCGGAGGGCCTCGGTCCCGTGCGCCTCGCCCGGCTCGCGGCCCGCGCCGCGCGGGCCGAGGACGCGCTCGAGG
>NZ_JBQTCJ010000005.1:0-112731 GCF_052380005.1 Salinarimonas sp. NSM | reverse complement strand
GCTCGACCTCGTCTCGACGCTGCGCGCGGCCGCGCCCTGGCAGCCGCTGCGCACCCGCGGACGCGATGCCGCCGCGGGCGGTCCCCGCGTCGCCGTGCGGCGCGAGGATTTTCGCGTCGGCGTGCGCAAGCCCACGATCCGCCGCACCACGATCTTCGCCGTCGACGCCTCCGGCTCCTCCGCGCTCGCCCGGCTCGCGGAGGCGAAGGGCGCCGTCGAGCTGCTGCTCGCGGAATGCTACGTCCGGCGCGACCGCGTCGCCCTCGTCGCCTTCCGCAACCGCGAGGCCGAGCTCGTGCTGGAGCCGACACGCTCCCTCGCCCGCGCCAAGAAGGCGCTCGCCGGCCTCGCCGGAGGGGGCGCGACGCCGCTCGCGCGGGGCATCGACGCCGCGCTCGCCTGCGCCGACGCCGTGCGGCGCAGGGGCGAGGACCCCGTGATCGTGCTCCTCACCGACGGCAAGACCAACATCGGCCGCGCGGGCGAGCCCGGCCGCGAGGCGGCCCGCGAGGACGCGCTCGCCGCCGCGCGCGAGGCACGGGCGCGCGGGATCGTCGGCCTCGTCGTCGACATTTCCCGCGCCGGCCAGCCGCTGGCGCAGGAGATCGCAGCGGCGATGGGCGCGCGGTATCTCGCCCTGCCGTGGGCCGACGCCGCGACGCTGTCCTCCGCCGTCACCGCGGCGCTCCCTGCGCAGCGCGGGTGAGCGCCGTGGGCGGGCGGCTCGACTGGGCGCGCGACGGGGCGGACTGGCCGAACCGCGAGACGTCGCGCTTCGTGCGCGCCGCCGGCGCGACCTGGCACGTCCAGCGCATGGGCGCGCCCGACGCTCCCACGCTCCTGCTCGCCCACGGCACCGCCGCCTCGACCCATTCCTGGCGCGACCTGATGCCCCTGCTCGCGCCCGATTTCGACGTGATCGCCTGCGACCTCCCCGGCCACGGCTTCAGCCAGCCGATGGCCCACGGTCGCCCGAGCCTGCCGGGCATGGGACGCGCGCTCGCGGACCTCCTCGCGACGCTCGACGCCCGCCCCGCGCTCGTCGTCGGCCATTCGGCCGGCGCGGCGCTCCTGGTCCGCATGGTGCTCGACCGGCTGATCGCGCCGGCGGGCATCGTCGCCATCAACGGCGCGCTGATGCCCTTCGACGGCGTGGCCGGGCGCATCTTCTCGCCTCTGGCGAAGCTGATGGCGCTCAACCCGCTCGTCCCCCGCTTCGTCTCGGCGAGCGCCGCCGACCGCACCGGCGTCGAGCGGCTGATCCGCAACACCGGCTCGACGCTCGACGCGCGCGGTGTCGAGCTCTACCGCCGGCTCGTGGCCGACCCGGGCCACGTCCACGGCGCGCTGGCGATGATGGCGCACTGGGACCTCGATGCGCTCGTCGCCGATCTGCCGGGGCTCGCGACCCCGCTCCTGCTCGTGGTGGGCGACCGCGACAAGGCGGTGGCGCCCGAGGACGCGCGGCGCGTGCGCCGGCTCGTGCGCCACGCGACGCTCGCCACGATGAAGGGCGCGGGCCACCTCGCGCACGAGGAGCGCCCGGCGGAAGCCGCCGCCCTGATCCGGGCGCACGCGGGCGAGATCGGCCCCCTCGACGCGCCCCGGACGTGATCCGCGCGCGCCGGTCCCGTCGAGAAGCGTTCCGAGAAACTCCCTCCCGAGGCTGTGCATTTCGCCCCGCTCGCGCGTTGAGGCCGTCGGTGCCGCGGGCTCGCGGCGCACGGCCGCCCGTCGGACGCGCGGGACGGACGAAAGATCAAGGGAGATCGAGACCCCATGCGAAACCTCACCATCCTCGCCGCCGCAGCCTTCCTCGCCGGTCCCGGCATCGCCGCCGCCCAGGAGGTCGCGGGCGATCCGCAGGCGGGCGAGCGCATCTTCAACCAGTGCCGCTCCTGCCATATGGTCGGCGAGAACGCGCAGAACCGCGTCGGCCCCGTGCTCAACGACCTGTTCGGCCGCGAGGCGGCCAGCATCGAGGACTACAATTACTCGGATGCAATGCAGGCCTACGACGTGACCTGGACTCACGAGACGTTCCGCACCTACATCAAGGACCCGCGCGGCGAGGTGCCGGGCACGAAGATGGCCTATCCGGGCCTTCGGGACGACGAGAAGATCACGGACCTGATCGCCTACCTCGAGCAGTACGACGACGACGCGGACGACGAAGCGGACGCCGCCGCGCAGTAGGCTGGCGTCCTACCCCCCGCGGCGCGCGGAACGGTCGCGCGCCGCGGAGCGTTGCCGTCGCGCGTGCAGCACGAGGCTCCGCGAGGGCCGCACGACCGATCGAGGAGAGGCGCGATGGCAGACGAGACGAAGACCGAGTTCACCCGCCCGATACCCCTGACCCTCGCCATCGTCGCGGCGATCGGCTGGGTCGTGGCGATCTGGGCCCTCGTCTCCGCCGGCTCGACGGAGCAGGACTACGCCACGCGGCTCGCGACGCTCCAGGAGGAGCGCACTACCGCCGTGAGCGCGCTCGAGGAGCAGCAGGCCGCCTCGGGCGACCTCGACGCCATCCTCGTGCGGATCGAGGAGGGGGAGGCGCGCCTCGAGGAGGCGCAGGCCGCCGAGACCGAGGCGACCGCACGCGCCGAGACCCTCGCCGCGACCATCGCCGAGCGCGAGGAGCGCCTCGCCACGCTGGAGCAGGAGGTCGCCGCGCAGGAGGAGACCTACGCCGCCCGCGAGGAGGAGGTCGCCGGCTGGCGTGAGGAGATCGAGGCGGCCCGCGCCGAGCTCGCCCAGCTCGAGAACGATCTCGCCGCCCGCTCGCAGGAGGTCGCCGACGTCGGCGCCCGCCTGGAGTCGCTGCGTGGCGAGGAGGCGCAGGCCCGCGAGAGCCTCTCCGCCCTCACCGACGAGGCCGCGACCCGCAGCGAAGCGGCTGCGCAGGCGGAGTCGCGCATCCAGGCCGCCCGCGAGGCGGAGGCCGCGGCCCGCGAGCAGATCGCCGCCCTCGAGGAGCAGCTCCAGGCGCTGGAGGCGCAGGTCGACGCCGCCCGCCAGGGCATCACGCCGAGCCTCGGTGGTCCGCCCACCGGCGACGACGCGACGGCCGACGAAACGACCACCGCGCCGGAAGGCACCGACACCGACAGCACGCAGTCGATCCCGGCCGTCGATGACGGCGACCGTCCGGCGGCAGCGAGCGGCGGTCCCGAGTGCCGCTTCACCGACGGCGGCTGGGTCTGCGCCCCCACCGAGTGACACATCGCGCCGGGCGCCTCGCTGCTTTGCAGGCGCGCCCGGCTCGTCTATCGTCTCGCGAGAGAGAACACGCACCTCCCCGCGAGAGATCATGCACCGCGCCACCTCCGTCGTCCGCCGCGCCGCCGTCAAGCCCGAGAAGGTCGTCGACACGGTCACCCTCGACCACGAGGGCCGCAACCGCCGGCGCATCGCGCTCACCGGCGACGGCGGCCTCGCCTTCCTGCTCGATCTCGACAAGACCACGGCCCTGAACGACGGGGACGCCGTGAAGCTCGAGGACGGCGGCCTCGTCCAGGTCAAGGCCGCCGCTCAGCCGCTCCTCGAGATCACCGCGGAGAACCCGCTTCGCCTCCTGCGGCTCGCCTGGCACATCGGCAACCGCCACACGCCCGCCGAGATCGCCGCCGACGCGATCTACATCGAGCGCGACCACGTCCTCGCCGAGATGGTGCGCGGCCAGGGCGGCCTCGCCCGGGAGGTCGAGCGCCCGTTCCAGCCCGAGCGCGGGGCATACGATCACGATTGCGGGCACGATCATGGGCATTCTCATGGGCATTCTCATGAGCACGCGCATGGTCATCACCACCACGGCCACGATCATGATCATGCGCACGACCATGGCCACGGACATGGCGATGGCCATCGTCACCACGACCATTGAGAGGCCGGGGGCAGACGGTGGCAGCCGGTCTCGACGCCCATCGTAGAGCGAGCGGGAACTCCCCTCTCCCGAGAAGAGCCTCTCGCGGAAAGGGGTGGGGGGTGTGGGGCGTCGGGCAGTACGCGCCGCGTGACGGGCACGCACCCCGCCGGCGCAGGCCTGCATCGGCCAAGTGCTCGATCCCGAACGCCCCGCACCCCCGACCCCTCTCCGAGAAATCCTCCTCTCGGGAGAGGGGAGAGCCGGCATCGGCCACCCGGCGCTGCGTCGACGCGAGGGCGGGCTCGTGACCCTCTCCCTCCCCCTGCTGATCTGGACGTCCCCCGCCTTCCCCATCGGCGCGTTCGCCTATTCGCACGGGCTCGAATGGGCGCAGGAGGCCGGCGACGTGACGGATGCCGCCGGCCTCGAGGCGTGGCTGCGCGACCTCTACGCCCACGGCGCCCCACGCAACGACGCGATCCTGTGCGCCGAGGCCTGGCGCGCCGCGGGCGACCCGCCGCGGCTCGCCGAGCTGGCGGAGCTCGCGGTGGCGCTCTCGCCGTCCGCCGAGCGGCGGCTCGAGACGATCACGCAGGGCAACGCCTTCCTCGCGGTCTGCGCCGCGTCCTGGCCCTGCCCCGCGCTCGACGCCTACCGCGCGGGCACCGGCGAGGCCGACACGCCGCTGCCGGTCGCCTTCGGCCTCGTCGCCGGCGGCCACGCCATACCCCTGCGCGAAACCCTGGAAGCGCTCGGGCTGGGCTTCGCGCAGAACCTCGTCTCGGCGGCGGTGCGGCTCGGCATCGTCGGGCAGACGCGCGCGCAGGCCGTGGTGGCCTCGCTCTTGCCTGCGATCCGCGCGCGCGCCGAGGCCGCCGAGGGCCAGAGCCTCGAGGATCTCGGCGCCGCCGTCTTCCGCGCCGATCTCGGCGCCCTGCTCCACGAGACGCAGTACACCCGCCTGTTCCGCTCCTGAGGAGACCCTCGCGATGGCCCCGATGTCCCCCTCCCCCCACGGCCCGCTGCGCGTCGGGATCGGCGGCCCGGTCGGCACGGGCAAGACGGCGTTGATGGAGGCGCTTTGCAAGCGCTTCGCCGGACGATACGATCTCTGCGCCATCACCAACGACATCTACACCAAGGAGGACGCGCGCCTCCTCACGGTGGCCGGCGCGCTGCCGGAGGAGCGGATCATGGGCGTCGAGACCGGCGGCTGCCCGCACACCGCGATCCGCGAGGACTGCTCGATCAACCTCGCCGCCATCGACACGATGACGAAGCGCTTCCCCACGCTCGACCTTATCCTGCTCGAGTCGGGCGGCGACAACCTCGCGGCCACGTTCTCGCCGGAGCTCGCGGACATCACCGTGTACGTCATCGACGTCTCCGGCGGCGAGAAGATCCCGCGCAAGGGCGGGCCGGGCATCACGCGCTCGGACCTGCTCGTCATCAACAAGATCGACCTCGCCCCGCACGTCGGCGCGAGCCTCGCGGTGATGGAGACCGATTCCGCCCGCATGCGCGGCAAGCGGCCATTCGTCTTCGCGAACATGCGCACCGGCGAGGGGGTCGACGCGATCGCGCGGTTCATCGAGGAGGCGGGCGGGCTGTCCGCGAAGGCCGCCTGACGGGTCCGGTTCTTGCGCGTGACGGCTCGGAGTCGAGGATAGAGGGGCGATGATGATGAAGTTTTCCGCATGGAGCGCTGCGGCGCTGCTCGTTCTGGCGGCGACGCCGGCGCTCGCGCATGTCGGCCACCATCCGACGAACGGCTTCCTCGCCGGCCTGACACATCCGCCGACTGGGCTCGACCACCTGCTCGCGATGGTGGCGGTGGGGCTCTGGGCGGGTGTGGTCGGCGGGCGCGCCGCCTGGGCCTGGCCCGCCGCCTTCGTCGCCGCGATGACGGCAGCGGCGCTCTACGGCATGGTCGGGCCGTGGCTGCCCGGCGTCGAGCTCGCCATCGCCGGCTCGGTGCTCGCGCTCGGCCTCGCCGTGGCGCTGCGTCTCCCCGCCCCCGTCGCCCTCGGAGCCGCCGCCTGCGGCGCCTTCGCGCTGGCGCACGGATACGCGCACGGGGCGGAGCTGCCGCTCGGCGCGGGCGCGGCGGGGTACGTCGCGGGCTTCGTGCTGGCGACGGCGGCGCTGCACGGGGTCGGCGTGCTCGCGGGGCGGCTGATGGCGCGCGACCTGCCGCTGTGGGCGACGCGGGGCGCCGGTGGGGCGGTGGCGGCGATGGGGGTGGTGCTGCTGGTGGGGTGACCGGTGGCGGTCCGCCGACGCCCATGCCGTTGCGCCGCGGGGGCTCCGGCTGTATATACAATGGATATACGAGGGAGCCGTCCGTGATCGTGCACTTCAGCAAGTGGGGCAACAGCGTCGCCGTGCGCATCCCTGCAGCAATGGCGAACGAGCTTTCGGCAGGCCCTGGGACGACGGCCGAGATGCGGCTGGAGCACGGGCGTCTGGTGATCGAGCCCGTCCGCCCGCAGCCGCAGTACACGCTCGACGAGCTGCTCGACGGCATGACGCCTGAGGATGCCTACCCTGAGGTCGCGACGGGGCCCGCAGTTGGCCGCGAGATCGACTGACGCCCGCTGCCCCGACTCCGGGGATATCGTCTGGCTCGACTTCGATCCGCAGGCGGGCCACGAGCAGGCGAGTAGCAGGCCGGCTCTCGTGTTGAGCCCCTTGAAGTATAATCAGCTCGCGGGGCTGTGCGTCGTATGCCCGATCACGTCTCGGGAGCGTGCCTGGCGCTTCAGGACGGCGCTCCCGCCGGGCCTGAAGACGAGCGGATTCGTCATCGCTGATCAGATGAAGAGCCTTGCATGGGCGGAACGGCGCGCGACCTTCATCGAGCGGGCTCCGGAGACGCTGATGGCGGACGTCAAGGCGAAGCTGAAGGCGCTGCTCGCCCTCTGACCCACACCCCCTACTCCGCCGCCGCCTTCTCCCGCACGTCCGCCGGCTCGTAGAGCCCCCCCTCGCCCATCACCATGTCCACACGCCGCTGGTGGAAGGCGTTGAGCGTCGAGCGGTGGCCGATGGAGACGACGGTGGTGGCGGGCAGGCGCTCCATCAGGACGGCGTAGATCGCCTCCTCGGTCGGCTCGTCCATGGCCGCGGTGGCTTCGTCGAGCAGGAGCCAGTCGGGCTTGGCCAGCAGCGCGCGGGCCACCGCGAGGCGCTGCTGCTCGCCGAGCGAGAGGGTCTGCGCCCAGATCCGGTCCTCGGAGAGGAGCGGCGCGAGGTGGCCGAGGCGCACCGCCTCGAGCGCCGCGATCATCGCCGCGTCGTCGTAGACGTCCTCCGGCGCGGGGTAGGCGACGGCGCCGCGCAGCGTCCCGCCGGGCAGGTAGGGGCGCTGCGGCAGGAGCATGATCGCGGCCCCGCGCGGACGTTTCACCGCGCCTTCGCCGAAGGGCCAGATGCCCGAGATCGCCCGGAACAGCGTCGACTTGCCGGTGCCAGACGGGCCCGCGAGCAGCACCGACGTGCCCGGCGCGAAGGAGAGCCCGTCGGCGCGCACGATCGCCGACCCGTCCGGCAGGCGCACCACGACGCCGTCGAGCGCCAGGTCCCGCCCGTCGTGGTCGAGGAGCGCGATCTCGCCGGTCTTCTTGGCTGCCGTGCGGGCGCGGTCGATCGAGCCCTCGAAGGAGGTGAGGCGGTCGACCACCGCCTTGTACTCGGCGAGCGTCTGGTAGGCGTTGATGAAGAAGGACAGCGCGCCCTCGACGCGGGCGAAGGCGCCCGCGGTCTGCGTCATCACGCCGAGCTGGATCGTGCCCGCGAAATAGAAGGGCGCGGCGATCACGTAGGGCACAACGGAGTTCGAGTAGTCGTAGAAAGACGTGAAGGCGATGAGCCGCTTGGAGACCGAGACCTGCCGGAAGAAGTTCTGCATGATCAGCCCGAACTGCCGCCCCAGCGAGGCCCGCTCGGCGGGCTCGCCACGGAGCAGCGAGACCTGCTCGGCGTACTCGCGCATGCGCGCGAGCGAGAAGCGGAAGTCGGCCTCGTACTTCTCCTGGAGGAAGTTGAGCGAGATCAGCGGCCGGCCGATGAGGTGCGTCACCCAGGTGGCGACGATGGCGTAGACGAGCGCGATCCAGAACAGGAGCCCCGGCACCTCGACCGACGTGCCCGGGAAGGTGAAGTCCGCCGAGATCGTCCACAGGATCACCGAGAAGGAGACCAGCGTCGAGACCTGGGCGAGGATGCCGAGCGTCAGCGAGAGGGTGAGCGAGGTGAACTTGCGCACGTCCTCCTGGATGCGCTGGTCGGGGTTGTCCGTCTGGTTCCCGAAGACCTGCATCCGGTATTGCGTCGCCTCGGAGAGCCAGCGCGCGGTGTAGTGCTCGGTGAGCCAGGCGCGCCAGCGCATGTCGAGCGTCATGCGGATGGCGTACTGGTAGATCGCCATCGTCACCGCGATGACGACCCACATCACCCAGACGGTCAGCAGCAGGCGCCAGAACGTCTCGGCGTCGCGCTCCTGAATGGCGTTGAACCAGTCCCGGTTCCAGTAGGACAGCCGCACGGAGATCGCGACGAGGGCGAATTGCATGATCACCACGATCGCGAGGATCGTGGTGCCGATGACGCGTTCCTGTGCCCGCACCATGGGGAACGGCCAGATCCGCACCTCCCCGACCTCGCGGGAGGTGAAGTAGGGATCGGTGAGGATCGTGATCTGCCGGATGACCGGCAGGCGACCGACGCCCGCCACGACCGCCGCGAAGATCCCGGCCGCCGCGGGCATGGAGACCGGAGGCGTGAAGTCCGCCATGAAGGCGGGCATCGCGCCGAGCGCGTCGACGAGATAGAGCGTCGCGAGCAGCGCGTGCGCCCCGGCGATGAGCGCGATCAGGATGCGGATGAACGCCGAGACCTCGCGGGCGAGGTAGAGCACCGCCGCGAGCGTGAGCGTCGCGATCGGCACCAACGGCGAGATCGGCAGGTCGGTCGCGAGCGAGAGGCCCATGAGGGCGAGGCCCGCGAGGGCGAAGAGTGCGCTTGTCTTGACCATGCGTTCCTGATCCGCGGCCGCGGTGAGCGTTCGACGTCGCGATGGCGTCGTCGGGGACGCGAACGCGCGGCAAATACGTGCGGAACAAAGGTTAATCCATGACCGCCCGTCGCGGAAGCGCGGATCGCCCGCTGCGCGAATCGCCGCAGGGCGTGCGCCGGGTCAGTGCCCCCGCGCGCCGCGGACGTAGTCGGCGTTGGCGCAGAACAGGGGCGGCTCGACGAGGGGCTCGCTCCCGTCGAGGAAGGAGGCGCAGGCGGCCTTCTCCGCGCAGGCGTCGCAGGCCGCCTGCGCCTCCCCGTGCGCGGCGCGCGCCGCCTCGTCCCGCGCGTCCGCCGGAGGCACGCCGAGGCGGCGCATCACCTCCATGAGCAGGATGGTCTGCGTCTCCACCCGTAACCGGAGGGCACCCGCCCCCGCTCGCTCGCTCTTCGTCATGTCTCATCCCTCGCCCAGGCCCCGCGAGGGTCCTGATACGCGCCGGCGGCGGGACCCCGCCTTGATCCAGGGCAAGCCCCCCGACGCGTTTCTCCGTTCGGCGCGGACGCCGTGCTGTGGAGAACGGGGATTGCGCGGGGCCGCGCCCGGCATGCGCGCGGCGCCGTTTCGCAGCCGCATTCGCTGCTCTAGGGTGACCCCGGACAGGAAAACGATTCGGGAACACGAGAGCATCATGGCCCAAGGCGCCCTCCTCGGCTCCGCCCTCGTCGCGCGGCTCGACGAGCCCGACCGCGAGTACCGGCTCGCGCCGTCGAACGTCGAGGCGGAGCAGGCGCTCATCGGCGCGATCCTCGTCAACAACGAGGCCTATTACCGCGTCTCGGACTTCCTCGCGCCGGAGCATTTCCACGAGGAGCTGCACCGGCGGATCTACGAGGTGACCGCGAGCCTGATCAAGGCGGGCAAGGTCGCGACGCCGATCACGCTCAAGACCTACCTCGGCGACGCCGATCTCGGTGGGCTCACCGTCTCGCAATACCTCGCGCGCCTGGCCGCGGAGGCGACGACGATCATCAACGCGCTCGACTACGGGCGCACGATCTACGACCTCGCCACCCGCCGGCAGCTGATCGGCATCGGCGAGGACATGGTCAACACCGCCTTCGACGCGCCGGTGGAGAGCTCCCCGCGCGAGCAGATCGAGGAGGCCGAGCGCAAGCTCTTCGCGCTCGCGGAGACGGGGCGCTACGACGGCGGCTTCCAGCGCTTCACGGACGCGCTCACCGCGGCCATCGACATGGCGGCGAAGGCCTACCAGCGCGAGGGCAAGCTGTCGGGCATCTCGACGGGCCTCGTCGACCTCGACCGGATGATGGGCGGGCTCCAGCCGTCCGACCTCGTCATCCTCGCGGGGCGCCCGGCCATGGGCAAGACCTCGCTCGTGACGAACATCGGCTTCAACATCGCCAAGGTCTACCGCAACGAGAAGCGCCAGGACGGCACGCTCGAGACGGTGAACGGCGGCATCGTCGGCTTCTTCTCGCTCGAGATGTCGGCCGAGCAGCTCGCCACCCGCATCATCGCCGAGCAGTCGGGCGTGCCCTCCTACAAGATCCGACGCGGCGACATCAGCGAGGACGAGTTCTACCGGATCACAGACGCCGCGCGCGAGATGCAGCAGATGCCCTTCTACATCGACCAGACCGGCGGCATCTCGATCGCGCAGCTCACGGCCCGCGCGCGCCGCCTCAAGCGCCAGCGCGGGCTCGACATCCTCATCGTCGACTACCTCCAGCTGCTCTCGGGCTCCGGCAAGAAGGGCGAGAATCGCGTCCAGGAGCTCACCGAGATCACGACGGGGCTCAAGGCGCTCGCCAAGGAGCTCGCCGTGCCGATCGTCGCGCTCTCCCAGCTCTCGCGCCAGGTCGAGTCGCGCGACGACAAGCGCCCGCAGCTCTCGGACCTGCGCGAATCCGGCTCGATCGAGCAGGATGCGGACGTGGTCATGTTCGTCTACCGCGACGAGTACTATCTCAAGAACAAGGAGCCGAAGCCCGGCACCGAGGAGCACTTCAAGTGGCAGGCGGAGATGGACGCCGCGCACGGCAAAGCCGAGGTGATCATCGGCAAGCAGCGCCACGGCCCCACCGGCACCGTCCAGCTCTCCTTCCAGGCCGACATCACCCGCTTCGGCAACCTCGCCGACGAGGACAAGCTGCCCGAGCGGATGGGCGATTGAGGCGCGCATGAGCATCTCCCACGAGCCTGCGGACGATCCGCACGACGACGGCCTTCCGGGCGCGGACGCCGCCACGCTGACGATCGACCTCGACGCGCTCGGCGCGAACTGGCGGTTCTTGCGCGACCGCTCGCGGGACGGCGCCTGCGCCGCGGTGGTCAAGGCGAACGCCTACGGCACCGGGATCGAGCGCGCGGTGCCGGCGCTGGCGAGGGCGGGCTGCCGGACGTTCTTCGTCGCTCAGGTGTCCGAGGGCCGGCGCGTCCGCCGGGTCGATCCCACGGCCGAGATCTACCTCCTCGACGGCCTGCCGCCCGGCGGCGCCGGCGAGCTGATCGCAGCGAACCTGCGCCCCGTCCTCGGATCGGCGGATGAGGTGCGCGAGTGGATCGAGGCTTGCGGCGGCACGGCGCTGCCGGCGGCGTTGCACGTCGACACCGGCATGAACCGGCTCGGGCTCCCCGTCGAGGAGGCGCTCGCGCTCCAGGCGCAGGGCGCCTTCGCAGGGCTCGGCGAGACGCTCCTGATGACGCACCTCGTCGTGGCGGAGGACCCCGATCACGCGATCAACGCCCGCCAGACGCAGGCCTTCCGGGCGCTGATCCGGGCCTTCCCCGGGGTACGGACCTCGTTCGCGAACTCCTCGGGCGGGTTCCTGCCCGACGCGCCGGCCTGCGACCTCGCGCGGCCGGGCTACAGCCTCTACGGCGGCAATCCCACGCCGCATCACGAGAACCCGATGCGGCCGGTGGTCCGGCTCGAGGCGACGATCCTGCAGGTCCGCGACGTCCCCGCCGGCGCCGGCGCCGGCTACGGCACGCACTGGACGGCGCCCTCTCCCCGTCGCCTCGCCACGCTCGCGCTGGGCTATGCGGACGGCTACCCCCGCGCGGCGGGCGGCACCGATGCGAAGACCCGAGCCGGAACGCCCTACGGGCAGGCGCTGGTCGGCGGGGTGCGCTGCCCCTTCGCCGGCGTCCTCTCGATGGACCTCACGATCCTCGACGTCACCGACGCGCCGGACGCCGCCGCCCGGCGGGGCGGGACGGCGGTGCTGATCGGCGACGGACTCGACATCGACGAGGTCGGGATGCGTGCGGGCACGATCGGCTACGAGATCCTCACCGGGCTCGGCGATCGCTACCGCCGCGTCTACGTGGGCGACGGCGGCGGGGCGGCGCGCTGACATGGCCAAGCGCAGCGCCGTCTTCATCTGCCAGAACTGCGGAGCGGTCTACAATCGCTGGAAGGGCAAATGCGAGGCGTGCGGCGAGTGGAACGCCGTCGTCGAGGAGACGACCGAGGCCGCGCCGATGGCGGGCCCCGCCGCCACGCGCCTGTCCCGCAAGGGCCGCGTCTTCCCGCTCGAGGGCCTCGCGGGCTCCTCGAAGGAGCCGCCGCGCACGCCCTCGGGCATGTCCGAACTCGACCGGGTCACGGGCGGCGGCTTCGTGCGCGGGTCCGTTATCCTCATCGGCGGCGACCCGGGCATCGGCAAGTCGACGGTGCTGATGCAGGCCTCGGCGGCGCTGGCGCGGGCCGGCGAGCGCGTCGCCTACATCTCCGGCGAGGAGGCGGTCGGCCAGGTGCGGCTTCGCGCCGAGCGCCTCGGCCTCGCCGACGCGCCCGTCGAGCTCGCGGCTCAGACCAACGTCGAGGACATCGTCGCCACGCTCAGCCAGGGCCGCACGCCGGCGCTGGCGGTGATCGACTCGATCCAGACGATGTGGACCGAGACGGTCGAGTCGGCGCCCGGGACGGTGACGCAGGTGCGCGCCTCGGCGCAGGCGCTGATCCGCTTCGCCAAGACCACCGGCGCGGCGGTGATCCTGGTGGGCCACGTCACCAAGGACGGGCAGATCGCCGGCCCGCGGGTGGTCGAGCACATGGTCGACGCGGTCGTCTCCTTCGAGGGCGATTCGGCGCACCACTTCCGCATCCTGCGCGCCGTGAAGAACCGCTTCGGCCCCACCGACGAGATCGGCGTCTTCGAGATGACCGGCAAGGGCCTCGCCGAGGTCGGCAATCCCTCCGCCCTGTTCCTGGAAGGGCGCGACGTCGCGGCGCCCGGCACCGCCGTCTTCGCCGGCATGGAGGGCACGCGCCCGCTCCTCGTCGAGGTCCAGGCGCTGGTCGCCCCCTCCTCGCTGGGCACCCCGCGACGCGCCGTCGTCGGCTGGGACCCCGCGCGGCTGTCGATGGTGGTGGCCGTGCTCGAGGCGCATGCCGGCCTCAAGCTCGGCATGCACGACATCTACCTCAACATCGCCGGCGGGCTGAAGATCACCGAGCCGGCGGCGGACCTCGCGGCGGCGGCGGCGCTCGTCTCCTCGCTGTCGGGCGCGGCCCTGCCGGCGGACGCGGTCTATTTCGGCGAGATCGGCCTCTCCGGCGCCGTGCGCCCGGTTTCGCAGGCGGCGACTCGGATGAAGGAGGCGGCGAAGCTCGGCTTCTCGTCGGCGGTGACCCCTGCCGCCCGCGGCGAGCGCGGCGAGACCGGCGGCCTCGAGGCGCGCGAGATGGCGCATATCGGCGACCTCGTCGGCACCGTCGCGGCACGCGGCGCGCGCGGTCGCGCGCGGTCGGTCGAGCGAGGATGACGGGCGTGAAATCGTCGGCTATACGCTTTGCCCAGACGCGAGACGGCGGCGCCGTCGAAACGACTCATTTCGCCCTCAGGCCCGCGAGATCATGTCCGTACCCATCCTCGACCTGGTCGTCATCGGCGTCGTCCTGATATCGGCCCTCCTCGCCATGGTGCGCGGCTTCACCCGCGAGGTGCTGGCCATCGTCGCCTGGGTGACCGCGGCCGCCGCCGCGTGGTTCCTGCACCCGATCGCGCTGCCGCTCGCGCAGGACTACATCGCCAACGCCACGATCGCGCTCGTCGCGGCCATCGCGGGCATCTTCATCCTCACCCTGATCATCGTCTCGCTGATCACGGTGAAGCTGTCCGACTTCATCCTCGATTCCCGCATCGGCCCCCTCGACCGGACGCTCGGCTTCGTGTTCGGCGCCGCGCGCGGCTTCCTGATCTGCGTCATTGGCTGGGTGTTCTTCGCCTGGCTGGTGCAGGGCCAGATGCCCGAGTGGGCGGAGACCGCCCGCACCCGCGCGCTGCTCCAGTCCACCGGCGATTCGCTCATCGCGATGATGCCCGAGGACCCCGAGGGCGTGCTCCAGCAGTTCCGCACGCCGCGGGTGGAGGGCGACCCGAGCGAGCCGGCCGATCCGGCCCTGCCCGACCGCAGCTGAGGCCGGGCCTACCCGAAACGCTCCCGCGCTCCCATCTCGGGTCGGCGCGGGCGCTCCCGTTTCCGCTCCGGTGTTCCCGTCCCCCCGCGCCGCGCACCCGACGCCCCCGCACGATCGCCCGAGGATCCGCCATGCTCAGCGAATCTCATCCCGTTTCCCGCGCCGTTTCCCGCGACGACGATCTCGACGGCGACACGCTGCGCGAGGAATGCGGCGTCTTCGGCATCTTCGGCCATCCGGACGCCGCCGCGATCACGGCACTCGGCCTGCACGCGCTCCAGCATCGCGGCCAGGAAGCGGCGGGCATCGTCACCTTCGACGGCGCGCGCTTCCACGCCGAGCGCAAGCTCGGGCTCGTGGGCGACTCGTTCTCGCAGCGCGACGTCATCGAGCGGCTGACCGGGCGCAACGCCATCGGCCACGTACGGTACTCCACCACCGGCGAGACGGTGATGCGCAACGTCCAGCCGCTCTTCGCCGAGCTCGACGCCGGCGGCTTCGCGGTCGCCCACAACGGCAACCTAACGAACGGCCTGACCCTGCGCCGCGCGCTGATCCGCGAGGGCGCCATCTGCCAGTCGACCACCGACACCGAGGTGATCCTCCAGCTGCTCGCCCGCTCGCGCAAGCCGCGCATCGTCGAGCGCTTCCTCGATGCGCTCCGCGCGCTCGAGGGCGCCTACGCGCTGGTCTGCCTGTCGAACAAGAAGCTGATCGGCGCGCGCGATCCGTTCGGCATCCGCCCGCTCGTCATCGGCGAGCTCGACGGGCGGTTCATCCTCGCCTCCGAGACCTGCGCGCTGGACATCATCGGCGCGCGCTTCGTGCGCGACGTCGAGGCCGGCGAGGTCGTGGTGGTGACAGAGGACGGCATCGAGAGCCTGCGGCCCTTCCCCACGGTGCCCGAGCGCCCCTGCGTGTTCGAGTACATCTACTTCGCCCGCCCCGATTCGATCGTGAACGGCAAGAGCGTCTACGAGGCGCGCAAGAACCTCGGCGCCCAGCTCGCCGCCGAGGCGCCCGCCGACGTCGACGTCGTGGTGCCCGTGCCCGATTCCGGCGTGCCGGCGGCGATCGGCTACGCCCAGGCCTCCGGCGTGCCCTTCGAGATGGGCATCATCCGCAACCACTACGTCGGGCGCACTTTCATCCAGCCGACGCAATCGGTGCGCGAGCTCGGCGTGCGCATGAAACACTCGGCCAATCGCGGCGTCATCGCCGGCAAGCGCATCATCCTCGTCGACGACTCGCTCGTGCGCGGCACGACCTCGGTGAAGATCGTGCGCATGATGCGCGAGGCGGGCGCCAAGGAGGTGCACTTCCGCATCGCGAGCCCGCCGATCAAGCACCCCGACTTCTACGGCATCGACACGCCCGAGCGCGACAAGCTGCTCGCGGCGACGCACGACCTCGAGGCGATGCGCGAGTACATCGGCGCCGACAGCCTCGCCTTCCTGTCGATCGACGGGCTCTACCGTGCGCTCGGCTTCGCCGGCCGCAATCCCGACCGGCCGCAATTCACCGACCATTGCTTCACCGGCGAGTACCCGACGGGCCTGACCGATCTCGGCATCGAGTCGCCCAAGCGCCTAGCGCTGCTCGCCGAAGCCGACTGAACAGGGGGGTATCGGCATGGACAAGCCGCTCGAGGGCCGCATCGCCGTCGTCACGGGCGCATCGCGCGGCATCGGCCGCGCGGCGGCGCTGGAATTCGCCCGCGCCGGCGCGCACATCGTGGCGATCGCCCGCACGCAGGGCGCGCTCGAGGAGCTCGACGACGAGATCCGCGCGGCGGGCGCGAGCGCCACGCTGGTTCCCCTCGACCTGAAGGACCTCGACGCGCTCGACCGGCTCGGCGGCGCACTCCACGAGCGTCACGGCAAGGTCGACGTGCTCTTCGGCAATGCCGGCCTGCTCGGCCAGCTCGCGCCGATCAACCAGGTCGACCAGGGCACCTGGGACGCGGTGATGACGGTGAACCTCACCGCCAACTGGCGGCTGATCCGCTCGCTGGACCCGCTGCTGCGCGCCTCCGACGCCGGCCGGGCGATCTTCGTCACGTCGGGCGCCGCCCACAAGGCGAAGGCCTACTGGGGCCCCTACGGCGTCTCGAAGGCCGGGCTCGAGGTGCTGGCGCGGACCTGGGCGGACGAGATCCGCAACATCTCGGCGGTCAAGGTGATGCTGGTGAACCCCGGCCCGCTGCGCACCCGCATGCGCGCCTCGGCCATGCCCGGCGAGGACCCGCTGACGCTCCCGACCCCCGAGGACCTCGCGCCCAAGATCCTCGCGCTCGCCCTGCCCTCCTGGTCCGAGACCGGCCGGATCTACGACTTCCCGACCGACCGCGTCATCGATGCGCAGCCGCCGGGGTGAGGGCAAGTCCGAGCCTCGCCCGATTTGACAGCGCCGCCGCGCTCGCCCACTTAGACCCTTCGCGTCGTCGCCCAGGGGCTGCGGCGGCGCGCGCACCGTCTCCGCCGCGCCCGTCCGGGAATCCCATTCGATGAAAGTCGTCGTCGTCGAGTCGCCCGCCAAGGCCAAGACGATAAACAAGTATCTCGGCCGGGACTACGAGGTCCTGGCGAGCTTCGGCCACATCCGCGACCTGCCGGCCAAGGACGGCTCCGTGGACCCGGAGAACGACTTCCACATGCTCTGGGAGCTCGAGGACCGCGGCGCGAAGCGGCTCTCCGAGATCGCACGGGCCGTGAAGGGCGCCGACAAGCTCATCCTCGCCACCGACCCGGATCGCGAGGGCGAGGCGATCTCCTGGCACGTGCTGGAGGCGCTCAACGCCAAGCGCGTCCTCAAGGGCGTGCCGATCGAGCGCGTCACCTTCAACGCCATCACCAAGGATTCGGTGGCCGCCGCCATGCGGGCGCCGCGCGAGATCGACCAGGCGCTGGTCGACGCCTATCTCGCGCGCCGCGCGCTCGACTACCTCGTCGGCTTCACGCTCTCGCCGGTGCTCTGGCGCAAGCTGCCGGGCTCGCGCTCGGCGGGGCGCGTGCAGTCGGTGGCGCTGCGCCTCGTCTGCGACCGCGAGCGCGAGATCGAGAGCTTCGTCGCGCGCGAGTACTGGTCCCTCGTCGCCACCCTCGCGACCAAGGACGGCGGCGTCTTCGACGCCCGCCTCGTCGGCGCCGACGGCAAGAAGATCACGCGTCTCGACATCGGCAACGGCGAGGACGCCGAGCGCTTCAAGAAGGATCTCGACCTCGCCACCTTCGCGGTCTCCACGATCGAGGCCAAGCCCGCCAAGCGCCACCCGCAGCCGCCCTTCACGACCTCGACGCTCCAGCAGGAGGCCTCGCGCAAGCTCGGAATGGCGCCGGCGCAGACGATGCGCGTCGCCCAGCGGCTCTACGAGGGCGTCGAGATCGGCGGCGAGACGGTGGGCCTCATCACCTACATGCGAACCGACGGCGTCGACATGGCGCCGGAGGCGGTACGCGCCGCCCGTGCGGTGATCGGCCGCGAGTTCGGCGATCGCTACGTGCCGGACGTGCCGCGCAAGTACACGACCAAGGCCAAGAACGCCCAGGAAGCGCACGAGGCCGTGCGCCCCACCGACATGGGCCGCCTGCCCAAGCAGGTAACGCGCTACCTCGACGCCGAGCAGGCGCGGCTCTACGAGCTGATCTGGGTGCGCACCATCGCCTCGCAGATGGAATCCGCCCAGCTCGAGCGCACCACCGCGGACATCGCAGCCTCGGTCGGCCCGCGCGTCCTCGATCTGCGCGCCACCGGCCAGGTGGTGAAGTTCGACGGCTTCCTCACCCTCTACCAGGAGGGCCGCGACGACGAGGAGGACGAGGAGTCCGGCCGCCTGCCGCCGATGGCCGCCGGCGATCCCCTCAAGCGCGAGCGCATCGCCGCGACGCAGCACTTCACCGAGCCGCCGCCGCGCTACTCCGAGGCGAGCCTCGTCAAGCGCATGGAGGAGCTGGGCATCGGCCGGCCCTCGACCTACGCGTCGATCCTGCAGGTGCTCAAGGACCGCGAGTACGTCACGCTCGACAAGAAGCGGCTGCACGCCCACGACAAGGGCCGGATCGTCATCGCCTTCCTCGAGGCCTTCTTCAAGCGCTACGTGGAGTACGACTTCACCGCCGCGCTGGAGGAGCAGCTCGATCGCATCTCGAACCACGAGATCGACTGGAAGCAGGTGCTGCGCGACTTCTGGCGGGACTTCTCGGCGGCGGTGGGCGACACCAAGGAACTGCGCACGACGCAGGTGCTCGACGCGCTCAACGACTACCTCGCCCCGCACATCTTCCCGCCCAAGGCGGACGGATCGAGCCCGCGCGCCTGCCCCTCCTGCGGCGACGGCCAGCTGTCGCTCAAGCTCGGCAAGTTCGGCTCCTTCATCGGCTGCTCGAACTATCCCGAGTGCCGCTACACCCGCCAGCTCTCCGCCGCCGCGGCGGAGGGGGACGCCGAGGGCGGGCAGCCGGGCACGCGGGTGCTCGGCAAGGACCCGGGAACCGGCCTCGACGTTACGCTGCGCGACGGGCGCTTCGGGCCGTTCATCCAGCTCGGCGAGGCGGAGGGCGACGTGAAGCCCAAGCGCTCCTCGCTGCCGAAAGGGATGACGCCCGCCGCCGTCGACCTCGAGAAGGCGCTCGCGCTGCTCTCGCTGCCCCGCGAGGTGGCGAAGCATCCCGAGAGCGGCGAGCCTATCAAGGCCGGCATCGGCCGCTTCGGCCCCTACGTCCAGCACGGCAAGACCTACGCCTCGCTCGGGCGCGACGACGACGTGCTCGAGATCGGCGCCAACCGGGCGATCGACCTGATCGTCGCCAAGGAGAGCGGCGCCGGCGGGCGGCGCGGCGGCGGCGATCCCGGGCGCACGCTCGGCGACGATCCCGCGAGCGGCAAGCCCATCGTGGTCAAGGCCGGCCGCTACGGCGCCTACGTCACCGACGGCAAGACCAACGCCACGCTGCCCAAGGACATGGAGGCCGACGCCGTCACCCTCGCCGAGGCGCTGCCGCTGCTGGAGGCGCGCCGCGCCGCCGGCGGGACGAAGAAGGCGTCCGCGCGCAAGGGGGCCGGCGGCAAGTCCGCGGGGAGCAAGGCGGGCGCGGCGAAGACCTCGCGCAAGAAGGCGGACGCCGACGGAGAGGCGCCCGCGAAGAAGCCGGCGGCCAAGAAGGCTGCAGCCAAGGCGGCTCCCGCCGAGAAGGCTCCCGCCAAGAAGGCTCCCGCCAAGAAGGCCGCCGCCCCGAAGAAGCCGGCCGCGAAGAAGGCCGGCTCGGCGGACGTCGCCGAGGCTCCGCCGCGGGCGCGCAAGGCGGCCTCGTGAGCCTGCGCGACGGCGCCCGTCGGATCCGCGCCGACGTCGTCACGCTCGTGCGGGCCGTGCGCGATCCCCACACGCCGCGCACGGCGAAGGCGCTCGCCGTGCTGATCGTGCTCTACGTCGCGAGCCCGTTCGACCTCGTGCCGGATTGGCACGCCGTCATCGGGCTCGCGGACGACCTCGTCGTGGTCGTCGCGGGCCTCGCCGGACTGCACCGGCTGATCCCGCCCGAGCAACTCGCCGACCACCGCGCCCGCGTCGAGGCCGGCCGCCCGCCCCTGCCGCGCGGCCGCGCACGCCCGCTGGCCGGCGCCGTGATGTGGCTCGTGGCGCTCACCGCGCTCGCCTGGTGGGGCTTCGGCTGGATCGCGGGGGCGTGAGATGCGGCTGTCGCTGGTGACGCCTGCCACGAACGGCGAATGAAGGTCGCCCACCGCTTCCTCCCCGCAGGGGAGGACGGAGGCCGAAGGCCGGAGGGTGGGGAGGGCGGCGAGCCGGCTCGCCTCTCGATCCGAACGGCCCCACCGCCCGCGCTCCGCGCGGACTGCTCCCCTCCGGGGAGGACGAGCGCGCGCGGGCGGCATCTGCGCGACGCCGTTCCCCGATCCCCTCACGCGCTCCGCAGGTCCTTGTAGAACAGCTTCGTCGGGCAAAGCCCCCCCTCCGGCCACAGCGCGAAGCCGGGGATCTCCCCCACCGGCTGCCACCCGCCCCGGGTGTAGAGCCGGTCGGCGGCGGTGCCGGGGACCGTGTCGAGCACGAGGAGCCAGCGGCCCGCCGCCAGCGCCTCGCGCTCGGCGGCGGCCAGCAGGGCGGCGCCGAGGCCCATACCCTGCGCATCGGGATGAACGAGCATCTTGGCGAGGTCACCGCGATGCGGCTGGTTCGGCTTGTCGGCGAAGCAGACCTGCACGGTACCGAGCGCCCGGCCGTCCCCGTCCTCCGCGACGAGCAGGATGGTCCCGCCCGCCGCCACGCTCTGCGCCACGCCCTCCCAGAAGGCGAGCGCCTCCTCCCGGGGCGTGTCCGTCATCAGGGAGACGGAGGCGCCGTCGGCGACGCAGGCGCGGTGGATGTCGGCGAGCGCGTCGCAGGCGGCGCGGGCCGCCTGCGCGTCGAGGCGGCGGATGGTGAACGCGGTCATGGCGCAGGCGTCCCTCGTGCGGGGAGGCGCGAGAGCACGACCGCGTAGCGGGCGGGCGTCTCGCCGGGATTGTGGAAGGCGATGGGCGCGTCGAGGCGCATGAACAGGCAGTCGCCGGCCTCGAGCCGCGTGGTCTCCTCGCCGATCGTCAGATCGATCACGCCCTCGATCACCCAGACCTGCTGGGCGAGGCCGTGGAAGCCGAGCGCGTTGTCGAGGACGACGCGCCCGCCGGGCGGGAAGGTCACGTCGACGATCTCGGCGGCGCCCCGAGCCGCGGAGGGGGAGACGTTGCGGCGGACGTAGCCGCTCTGCGGATCGGTCCAGGCGGGCTGATCCGCCGCGCGGCCGAGAGGCGCGCCGCCGGCCTCCCCTGCATCCCCGGGCTCCGCGAACAGCGACGCCACGCTCGTCCCGAGCCCGGCGGCGAGGCGCGCCAGCAGCGCCGCGGTCGGGCTCGCCTCCCCCCGCTCGATCTTGGACAAGGCCGCCCGCGACACGCCCGACGCCTCGGCGAGCGCCTCCAGCGTCATCCGGCGGGCGCGCCGGGCGGCGCGGATACGGTCGGGGAGTGTGGCGGCTATCTCCATGATGAGAGAATATTTCTCTCATGACAGATGTCAACGGCTGTCATCCCGGATTGCGAAGCAAGTCCGGGGCCCAGAACCACAGGTGCTCGATGAGCGGCGTGCATACGCCGCGGCGCGACACGCCGCCATCCGCGTCTCGTGGACGCGCGCGCTTTCGCGCACGCTGAGCACACCCCCGCGGTTCTAGGCCCCGGACCCGCTCGCGATCCGGGGTGACAGCGCCACGCCCCCGCCTCCCCTCACGCCGTCTTCTCGAACAGCTCCCGCCCGATCAGCATCCGCCGGATCTCGCTCGTGCCGGCGCCGATCTCGTAGAGCTTGGCGTCGCGCAGGAGGCGGCCGGTGGGGTACTCGTTGATGTAGCCGTTGCCGCCGAGCAGCTGGATCGCGTCGAGCGCGATCTGGGTGGCGAGCTCGGCCGCATAGAGGATGGCGCCGGCGGCGTCCTCGCGGGTGGTGCGGCCGCGGTCGCAGGCCTTGGCGACGGAATAGACGTAGGCCTTGGCGGCGTTCATGCGCACGTACATGTCGGCGACCTTGCCCTGGACGAGCTGGAACGTGCCGATCGGCTGGCCGAACTGCTTGCGCTCGTGCACGTAGGGCATGACGATGTCCATCGCCGCCTGCATGATGCCGAGCGGGCCCGCGGCGAGCACTGCGCGCTCGTAGTCGAGGCCCGACATCAGCACCCGCACGCCCCGGCCCACCTCGCCGAGCACGTTCTCCTCGGGCACCTCGCAATCCTCGAACACGAGCTCGCAGGTGTCCGAGCCGCGCATGCCCAGCTTGTCGAGCTTCTGGTGGGTGGAGAAGCCCTTCATGCCCTTCTCGATCAGGAAGGCGGTGATGCCGCGCGGGCCGGCGTCCGGGTCGGTCTTGGCGTAGACGACGAGCGTCTCCGCGATCGGCCCGTTGGTGATCCACATCTTGTTGCCGTTGAGCACGAAGCGGTCGCCCTTGCGGTCCGCGCGGGTGCGCATCGAGACGACGTCCGAGCCCGCGCCGGGCTCCGACATCGCCAGCGCGCCCACGTGCTCGCCGGACATCAGCTTGGGGAGGTACTTCTCCTTCTGCGCCTTGGTGCCGTTGCGCCCGATCTGGTTGATGCACAGGTTCGAATGGGCGCCGTAGGACAGGCCGACGGAGGCGGAGGCGCGGGAGATCTCCTCCATCGCCACGACGTGCTCGAGATAGCCGAGCCCGGTGCCGCCGTCCTCCTCCGCGATGGTGATGCCGTGCAGGCCCATCTCGCCCATCGGTATCCAGAGATCGCGGGGGAACTGGTTCGTCCGGTCGATCTCGGCGGCGCGCGGGGCGATCGTCTCCTGCGCGAAGGCGGCGACGCTCTCGCGGATGGCGTCGGCGGTCTCGCCGAGGTCGAAGTCGAAGGCGGGTGCGGCGTTGGGGATCATGGCGGGCGCTCCTCGCGCGATTGCTCTTGCGCGGGTTATATCAGGCGGGCGTGGCGTGTCACCGGTCCGGTGGTCGCGCCGCCTCGAGGAGACGCGCGATGAGCACGGCCGACGACGACGCCCCGAACCGCTGGCCCTGGCCGCCGATCGTCTATCTCGTGGCGATCGTCGCAGGCTTCCTGATCGAGCGCCACCTCGCCCCCACGAGCCACGGCGGCGGGATGGCGCTGGGCGCGCTCGGCGTCGGGATGATCCTCGGCGGGCTCGGGCTCGACCTGTGGACCGCGTGGACATTCTCGCGGGCGCGGACCACGATCCTGCCGCACCGGGGCGCGAACGCGCTCGTCACGTCGGGGCCGTTCCGGTTCTCGCGCAACCCGATCTACGTCGGCAACACGCTGCTCACGCTCGGGCTCGGGCTCGTGTTCGACAACCTCTGGCTCGCCGGCTTCGCCTTCGTGGCGGCCTTCGCCGTCCAGAAGCTCGCCATCGAGCGCGAGGAGGCGCACCTCGGGCGGCGCTTCGGCGCGCAGTGGCGGGCCTACGCGGCGCGGGTGCGGCGCTGGATCTGAAGCCCGCCCGTCAGACCCCCGTCAAACCCGCGTCAAACCCCCTTGTCGCGGCAATAGCCCAGCGCCTCGAAGCGCGGTCGGTCGCGCGGGTCGCAGTCGCTCGCGAGGAACTGCTCCCACTCGCGCTGGCTGCCGTAGAAGGCGTTGCGGTCCACCTCGCCGCGCACACCCGGCACCGTGCCGGTCTGCGTCCACTGCCAGAAGGTCCAGCGGCGGTCGCGGTAGCGCTCGTGCGGCTCCGCGGCCACCGAGCGCAGCCAGAAGGTGGCGTCGAAATGCTCCCCCTGGAGCACGTCGCGGTGGAAGTTGATGTCGGTGTAGATGATCGGCAGCCGGCCGTAGTGCCGGTGGAGCATGGCGAGGATGATGCGCGTCTTCTCGAGCGCCTCCTCGCGCGGCACGCGCCGGGTGCACAGGCGGGAGTGGTTGTTCCACTCCATGTCGAGCACGGGCGGCAGCATGTCCGGCTCGTTGGGCACGTTGTCGATGAACCATTGCGCCTGCTCGTGCGCCGGGCGGCACCAGAAGATGAAGTGGTAGGCCCCGCGGGGGACGCCGGCGCGGCGTGCGCCCTCCCAGTTCTCACGGAATTTCGGGTCGAGATGATCGCCGCCCTCCGTCGCCTTGATGAAGGCGAAGCGCGTGCCGGCCTGGCGCACGCGATGCCAGTCCACGTCGCCCTGCCAGCGCGACACGTCGATGCCGTGCACCGGCAGCGAATGCACGCGCCGCACACCCGGATGGGGATCGTTGTCGCCCTTGGCGGGGTAGAAGTCCGGCGCGATCGAGCAGCTCGCGACGGCGAGGCCGAGGGCGAGCGCGGCGAGGCGGGCGAAGGCGCGGGCTGACGCGAAGGGCATGGGGACTTCCGGACGGGGACGCACGGCGCCGAGGATTCGTTCGGCGATCCCTACGATCCGGTTAAGACGATAGCGTCACGGCGCACGAAAGCGAGCCTGCGACGATACTTCCGCAGCGCGGCACCTCAGATGCCGAACCAGGCGCTCGCGATCCCCAGGAAGGCGAAGAAGCCGACCACGTCGGTGACCGTCGTCACGAACGGGCCCGACGAGACCGCCGGATCGATCTTGAAACGGTCGAGCAGGAGGGGGATGACGATCCCGCCGAGCGCCGCCGAGACGAGCGTGATCACGAGGGCGAGGCCGATCACCGGCCCCAGGCTCGGCAGGTCGAACCAGACCGCAGCGACGATGCCCATCACCACCGCGAAGGCCACGCCGTTGAGGAGGCCCACCACCATCTCGCGGCGCACGATGCGCATGGCGTTGGCGCGGCTGAGCTGACGGGTACCGAGCGCGCGCACCGCGACCGTCATCGTCTGCGTGCCGGCGTTGCCGCCCATGGAAGCGACGATCGGCATCAGCACCGCGAGCGCCACCATCTGCTCGAGCGCGTCCGCGAACACGCCGATGACCACCGAGGCGAGGATCGCGGTCAGCAGGTTGACGAACAGCCAGGTGAAGCGCGAGCGCGTGATGTACCAGACCGAGTCCGAGAGCTCCTCGTCCGCCTTGACGCCGCCGAGCGCCTTGATGTCGGCGTCGGCCTCCTCCTCGAGTACGTCGACGATGTCGTCGACGGTGATGACGCCGACCATGCGGCCGGCGGCGTCCACCACGGCGGCGGAGACGAGGTTGTAGCGCTGGAAGATGCGCGCCGCCTCCTCCTGCGCGTCGGTGGCGAGGATGGCGTGCTCGGCCGGCTTCATGATCTCGGCGATTCGCTTGGGGCGCTGCGTCCGCAGGATGCGGTCCAGCGAGACCGAGCCCTTCAGCCGCACCGTGGGGTCGACGACGTAGATCTCGTAGAACGTTTCCGGCAGGTCCTGGCTCTCGCGCATGAAGTCGATCGTCTGCCCCACCGTCCAGAACGGGGGCACGGCGATGAACTGCGTCTGCATGCGCCGGCCGGCGGCGTCCTCCGGCAGGTCGAGCGAGCGCTGCAGCGCCGCCCGCTCCATCACGGGGAGCTGCTGGAGGATCTCGAACTTCTCCTCGTCGTCGAGGTCCTCGAGGATGTAGACCGCGTCGTCGATGTCGAGCTCGCGCATGCCCTCGACGACGAGCGTGGTCGGCAGCTCGCGCAGGAGCGCGACGCGGATCGTCTCGTCGACCTCGGTGAGCGCCGTGAAGTCGAGGTCCGGCCCGAAGAGGACCATGAGAGCTCGGCGCTCCTCCTGGTCGAGCGCCTCGATCAGGTCGCCGAGATCGGATTCGTGCAGGTCGCCGACGAGCGCGCGCAGGCGCTCCCCGTCCTGCGCCTCCAGTGCCTCGCGCACCGCCTCGAGAAAGGCGCGGGAGACGCCGCCGTGCTCCTCGTCGCGGAAGACGGGCGGCGGCGCGGGCTCGGAGGCGCCGAGCGGCGCCGTCTCGGGCGCGAGCGTGTCGTCGGCCTCTGCCATGCGCCACTCCTTACGCGATTCGGGGAATGCGTCCGAGTTCTAGGGTCGTGTGTCGCCGCTGGCAACGCCGCGGACCCCTCCCGACCACCGCGATCCGCGCTGCGACGGATCTCGTCTCGTTTACGATGTCGTGCTAGCGTCACGGGCAAGCAACAAGATCGGTTCCGGGTGGGTGACGCGCGAGGCCACGGGGCGGGAGACCGCCGCCGTCAGGGTGGAGGAGGTCATGACGACGATCCCGTCGAGCCGCCGCACGAGCGCTGCCGCGCGTTCCCAGCGGGCGCCCGATCACCGCATCGAGACCAAGGCCGTCGTTCTCGACGCGCACGCCTCCCATCTCAAGCGCGTCGCGCAGTCGGCCGGTGAGGCCTTCGCCTGGAGCGCCGAGGAAGCGGCGCCCGCGCCGCGGGGCTGGGGCACGACCGTGATCTGGCTCGCGCTCGGGGCCGTGGCCGGGGTGGGGCTCTGGGTCGCGCTCTGAGGGGCGTGCGCGCGCCTTGGCGGCGGCGCCCTGCGCGCCATCTCCGTCGAGCCGTCCCGCGCGGGCGGCGCCGTCCTGGAGATGTCTCGGGAGGTACCCCGTGCCCAAACCCGTTCGCCGGCTGCTCACCCTCGCCTGCGTCCTCGCTCTCGCCGCCCTCGCTCCGGCGCTCCTCCTCGCGCTCGCCGCGACGACGCCCGCCGCCCACGCCGCGGACGAGCGCGCGCCCGTCTCGCGCCCCACGGCCCACGCCTTCTCCTTCGACGCCATCGACGGCGGGCGCATCGATCTCGCCGCCTTCGCCGGCCGGCCCATCCTCGTCGTCAACACCGCTTCGCGCTGCGGTTTCGTGGACCAGCTCGCCGGCCTGCAGGCGCTGCACGAGCGCTACGGCCCCCGCGGGCTCGTCGTCATCGGCGTGCCGTCGAACGATTTCCGCCAGGAGCTCGCCGACGACGACGCCATCGCCGCCTTCTGCCAAGGCACCTACGGCGTCGCCTTCCCGCTCGCGGCGCGCACGCGGGTCGTCGGCGAAGCGGCGCATCCGTTCTACGCCTGGGCCGCGCGCGAGCGCCCCGGCGAGGCCCCGCGCTGGAACTTCCACAAGTACCTCGTCGGCCCGGACGGCACCCTGACGGCCGCGTTCTTCACGCCCACCGCGCCGACGGATCCGCGCATCCTCGCGGCGATCGAGCGGGCACTGCGCGAGGGCGCGTGAGCCTCACTGCGGCGGCGGCGCGAAGCTCGGCATCTGCGGCGGGCCGAAGCCCGGCCCGAAGCCGCCGCCCGCTCCCCCGTCGCCGAGGCCGGGCATGATCAGCCGGTCGAGGCGCTCGCGCACCTGCTCCTCGTCGAGGACGGGCGCGTCCGAGCGGTAGTGCGTCACGAGGCCCGGCGCGAGGTAGACGACGACGATCATCATGACCTGGATCGCGACGAAGGGGATCACGCCGCGGTAGATCTCCAGCGTGTCGACCCCGCGCACCCGCGCGCCCGTCACCTCGTCCTCGTATTCCCCGCTCGGGGTGACCGAGCGCAGGTAGAACAGCGAGAAGCCGAAGGGCGGGGTGAGGAAGGAGGTCTGGAAGTTCACCGCCAGCAGCACGCCGAACCAGACGAGATCGATGCCGAGCGCCTGTGCCGGCGCCACCAGCAGCGGCACGAGGATGAAGACGATCTCGAAGAAGTCGAGGAAGAAGCCGAGGAAGAACACGGTCAGCCCGACGAAGAGCAGGAACCCCGCCTCCCCGCCCGGCAGCGCCAGCAGCAGGTCCTTCACCCAGATGTGCCCGCTCACCCCGTAGAAGGTGAGCGAGAACACCCGCGCGCCGATCAGCACGAACATGACGAAGGCGGACAGCCGCAGCGTCGATTCCGCCGCCTCGCGGCTGAGCCGCAGCGACAGGCGCCCCTTGAGCGCGGCGAGCGCGAGGGCGCCGACGGCGCCCATGGCGCCGCCCTCGGTGGGCGTGGCGAGGCCCACGAAGATCGTGCCCAGCACGAGGAAGATCAGCGCGAGCGGCGGCACCAGCACGAGCGTCACCTGCTCGGCGAGGTGGGAGAGCACGCCGAGGGTCAGCCGCCGGTTCGCCCAGGCGACGGCGAAGGCGAGGAGCACGCCCGTCGCGGCGCCGTAGACGTAGGGCGCCTGCTCCACACGCCCCGAAAACCACGCCGTGGCAGCCCAGCCGACGCCGATCGCCACGGCGGTGAGCACGAGGAGCGAGGTCATGCCGCGGCCCAGCCGCCGGGCCTCCTGCGGCAGCGGCGGCGCCATGGCGGGGCGCAGCAGCGTGTTGATGAACACGTAGAGCGCGAAGGCCGCCGTCAGCATCAGCGCCGGCAGCATGGCGCCGGCATACATGTCCCCCACCGAGCGGCCGAGCTGGTCGGCGAGCACGATCAGCACCAGCGAGGGCGGGAGGATCTGCGCCAGCGTGCCCGAAGCGACGATGACGCCCGTGGCGAGGCGCCGGTCGTACCCGTAGCGCAGCATGATCGGCAGCGAGATCAGCCCCATCGAGATCACGGCGGCGGCGACGACGCCCGTCGTCGCGGCGAGGAGTGCGCCCACGAAGACCACGGCGTAGGCGAGCCCGCCCCGCACCGAGCCGAAGAGCTGGCCCATCGTGTCGAGCAGGTCCTCGGCCATGCGCGAACGCTCGAGCACGAGGCCCATGAAGGTGAAGAACGGGATCGCGAGCAGCGTCTCGTTCGCCATGGCGCCGTAGACGCGGTCCGGCAGCGCCTGGAAGAAGCCCGGCGCGAACAGGCCGAGCTCGATACCCAGGAACCCGAAGCCGAGGCCCAGCGCGGCGAGCGAGAAGGCGATCGGGTAGCCGAGCAGCATCAGCACGACGAGCGAGCCGAACATGATCGGCGCGAGGTTCGCGACGAGAAAGGCGCTCATGACGTGAACCCGGACACGGGCGGTCCGCCCTCGCCCGCGTCGGGCAGCGCCCCGCGCAGGACCGCGACCTTCTTGACGAGCTCCGAGACGCCCTGCGCGAGAAGCATGGCGAAGCCCAGGAGCACGAGGATCTTCGCCGGCCACAGCGGCAGCCCGCCCGCATTCGGCGAGACCTCCCCGGTGCGCCACGACAGCAGGAAGAAGGGAATCGCGGTGAGCACGTGGACCAGCGCGAAGGGGATCAGGAACAGCGCGTGGCCGACGACGTCGATCCAGCCACGGGTGCGGGGCGACAGCCGCGAGGAGACGACGTCGATGCGTACGTGCTCGTTCCGCTTGAGGGTCCAGGAGGCGCCGAGCAGGAACACCGCCCCGAACAGGTACCACTGCGCCTCGAGCCAGGCGTTCGAGGACAGCGAGAAGGCCTTGCGCGAGATCGCGTTGCCCGCCGAGATCACCACCGCCGCGACGACGAGCCACGCGGCGAGCCGCGCGATGCGCTCGTTCAGGGCGTCGACGAGGCGCGCGAGGCGCAGGGCGAAGGCCATCGAGGCGGGCTCCCGGGCGCGCGGGGGCGGCCCACCCCCGGCTTCTAGAGGATCTGCGACCGGAGGCAAGCCGGTGCGCGCGCCGGATCGAGTGCGCATCCGTTCGCGCGTCTCGCGCGTAGATCTCCGCGATCATGGAGGTGCGAATGACCCCGAAGGCGGCCCTGGTGACCGGCGGTGCGAAGCGGATCGGGCGGGCGATGGTGGAGCGGCTCGCGCGCGACGGCTATCGCGTCGCGATCCATTGCAACGCCTCCGTCGTCGAGGCGGAGCGGCTGGCCCACGCCATCGGCGCGGCGGGCGGGCGGGCGAGCGTCGTGCAGGCGGACCTCGCGGACGCGGCTGCGGTGGCCGGCATGATCGCGGCGGCGACGACCGCGCTCGGGCCGCTCGACCTCCTCGTCAACAGCGCGAGCGAGTTCGAGGACGACCGAATCGAGAGCCTCGACCTCGCCCGCTACGGGCGGACGCTCGCGGTGGACCTCACCGCCCCGCTGATCCTCGCGCGCGACTTCGCCGCGCAGCTGCCCGAGGGTGCCGAGGGGCTCTTGGTCAACGTGCTCGATCAGCGCGTCTGGAAGGAGACGCCAATGTTCTTCTCGTACCAGATCGCCAAATCCGCCCTGTGGACCGCGACGCGCACGATGGCGCGGGCGCTCGCGCCGCGCATCCGCGTCAACGCCATCGGGCCGGGCCCGACGCTGGCGAGCCCCCGCCAGGGCGAGGAGGACTTCGCGCGCCAGTCGGCCGCGGTGCCGCTGCGGCGGTCGTCGTCACCGGACGAGGTCTGCGAGGCGCTGATGTACCTCGTCGGCGCGCGCAGCGTCACGGGCCAGATGCTGGCGCTCGACGGCGGCCAGCATCTCGCCTGGGAGACGCCCGACGTCGTCGGTATCCGGGAATGACCCCGCGCGGGCCTGCTCAGCCGGCGAGCGCGATCGCCGAGACGAGGCGGCCGTAATCCGGCTCGCCGCGATGCGTCGCGCGGCGGTAGGAGTAGAACAGGTCCGCGTTGGAATAGGTGCAGCGGGCGAGGTCGTGCGCCGCGCCGACCTCCGCGCGGGTGAGGCGCGCGAGGATGTAGCCGGGCAGGTCGAACTGGAACTTGCCCTCCCGCTTGCCGGGCGCGAAGAAGCGCTGCGCTCCCGCGTCCTCCGCCAGCGCCGCGTCGCGCAGCTCCGCCCCCACCTCGTAGGCCTCCTGCCCGATCGTCGGCCCGAGCACCGCGACGATGCGCCCGCGCCGCGCGCCGAGCCGCTCCATGCGGTCGACGGTCGCCTCGGCGACACCGGCGAGCGCGCCGCGCCAGCCGGCGTGGGCGGCGCCGATCACGCCGGCCTCCGCGTCGGCGAAGAGGATCGGGCCGCAATCGGCCGTGAGGATCGCGAGCGCGAGGCCCGGCCGGTCGGTCACCATCGCGTCCGCCTTCGGGCGGGCGTCCGGCGCGATCGGCTCCTCGACCACGACGACGTCGGGCGAATGGACCTGGTGGACGCTCACCAGCGCGTGCGGCGCGACGCCGAGCCGCTCGGCCATGCGCGCGCGGTTGGCGAGCACGGCCTCCCGCGCGTCCGCCGAGCCGAGGCCGCCGTTGAGGCTCGTGTAGAGCCCCTGCGAGACCCCGCCGTCGCGGGTGAAGAAGGCGTGGCGGACGCCGTGTCCGGCGTCGAGCGCGTCCGACGTGATCAGCATGGCCCCTCGTCCCGGGTGAAGCCGGCGCAGGCGGAGAGCCGCGGATGCGCGACCGCCAGCGCCTTGAACAGAACGCCCATGTCCGCGTCGCGGTCCCCGGTGAGCCGCACGAGCGCGGCGCCGATCTCCTCGGACTGCCTGGCGCTCGCCCGGGCCGCGAGTGCCCGCGCCCGCGGCTCGATGCCGAGCGCGCGCAGGAAGGCGCCCTGGGTCACGGGCCCGAACACCCGCGCGCCGGCGCCCTGCGCCGCGACGGCGAGCTGGGCGAAGTCGACGTGCGCGGTCACGTCCGCCTCGCCGGGATCGACGAGCGGGTCGGCGAAGGCGTGGCGGCGGATCGCCTGGAGCGTGTCGGCGAAGCCGGTGCGGGCGTGGCCGTAGTCGATCGCGAGCGCCGCCCCACCGGCGGAGACGATGCGCCCGGCGAGCGCGCGCATCACCGCCGCGCCGGCCGCCGCGATCTCGAGCACGGCGCCCTCGGGCGCGTCCCAGGCGAAGGACGGGTCGGAGATCGACGGGTCGGCCTCGGGCGAGAGCCCGAAGGCGAGCGCGCCGGCGTCGTCGAGGCCGACGAGCCGCTCGCGCCAGGCGCCGCGGTCGCGCACCATCTGGCGCACGGGCAACGCGTCGAAGAACTCGTTGGCGAGCGCGATGAGCGGCAGGTCCGGCACTGCGTCGAGCTGCGCGTGCCAATGCACCCCGCCCCCGAGCGCCGCCGGGGGCGCGGCGAGCGTCGCGTGCTGGCGCTCTCGCAGGACGGGGCTCGTCTCGACGAGGTGCACCGCAGCCGCCTCGAGGAAGCCCGGGGCGACCTTCGCGGCGCGCAGCGCATCCGCCATCAGCGTGCCGCGGCCGGGGCCGAGCTCGACGAGGGCGAAGGGCGCCGGCCGTCCGAGGTCGATCCAGGCCTGCGCCGCCCACAATCCGACGAGCTCGCCGAACATCTGGCTGATCTCGGGAGCAGTGACGAAGTCGCCCGCCAACCCGATCGGGTCGCGGGTCATGTAGTAGCCGTAGCGCGGGTGGCCGAGGCACAGCGCCATGTAGCGCGAGACGGGGATGGGGCCCTCCGCGGCGATCAGGTCCCGGATCTCGGCGCCGAGCGGCGTCATGCGGAGGGCGCCTCCCGGTCCACGAGCGCGCCGCGGCGGGTCGTGCCCGCGCGCGCCAGCGCGACGAGAACGATGCCGCCCACGAGCAACGGCAGCGACAGGAGCATCCCCATCGTCACCCCGCCCGAGAGCGCCTCGACCTCCCGCCCGAACAGGAAGCCGAGCTGAGGATCGGGCTCGCGGAAGAACTCGGAGACGATGCGCGCCAGTGCGTAGCCGATGGCGAACACGCCGGCGATGAGCCCCGGACGCCGGAAGCCGGCGAAGGCGACCGCGATCAGCATCACGACGAGCAGCAGGAGGCCCTGCGTTCCCGCCTCGATCAGCTGGGACGGGTATCGCGGCACGTCCCCGGCGAAGGGGAAGACCACGGCCCAGGACACGTCCGGCGCGGGCCTGCCCCAGAGCTCGCCGTTGATGAAGTTGGCGATGCGCCCGAAGAAGAGGCCGATCGGCGTGACGACGGCGACGACGTCGAAGATCGGCAGAGCCGGCAGGCGGCGCGCGCGGGCGAAGAGCAGCATCGCGACGAGCGCGCCGAGGAGCCCGCCGTGGAAGGCCATGCCGCCCCGCCAGACCGCGAGGATCTCGAGCGGGTTCGCGAGGTAGGCGTCGAGATTGTAGAACAGCACGTAGCCGAGCCGCCCGCCCAGGATGAGCCCGATCGCCACCCATACGACGAGGTCGTCGATCGCGATCGCGTCCGGGCGGCGCACGTCGCCCCAGAGCCGGTCGGCCCGCACGAGCCGGCGCGCCCCCCACCAGCCGAGCAGCAGCCCCGCGATATAGGCGAGCGCGTACCAGCGGATGGCGATGGGGCCGATCGCGATGGCGACCGGGTCGATCTCGGGAAAGGGCATGCGGCCTCGCGCGCGTTCGCCCGTCTCGCGGGCGCGAATCGGATGGTCGCGGAGGTGCCGGGTTTGCGCAAGGGCGTCAAGAGCCGGCGACCCGTTGCGTCCCGATGCCGGCGGCGCCATGTAACGGGCGCGGCGCGGAGATCGCGCCGACCCGAACGGCGCAAGAAGGACGGCGACCCATGAACCAGAACCGCATTCTCGACGACCTCTCCCGCCTGTTCTCGGACGCGGCCGGGGCCGCGGGGGGCGTGCGGCGCGAGATCGACGCCGTGATGCGCGCCCAGCTGGAGCGGATCGTCAAGGACATGGACGTGGTCTCGCGCGAGGAATACGAGGCGACCCGCGAGATCGCCATCGCCGCGCGCGAAGAGGCGCAGAGGCTGGCGCTGCGCATCGACGAGCTCGAGGCGCGCCTCGTCAAGCTGACGAGCCGCCCCGACTGAGCTCGAGCCTCATCCCGGCGCGTGGAGGCCGGTCGCGGGAGAATCGATGCGATCGCACAGCAACCTGGAGCGCCCGACCCGACCCTGTCGGGGCGGATCGCGCTTCAGGGCACGATCCGGTCCGGCGCGGCGGCGAGCGCGCGGCGGAAGCGCGTCGCGGCGTCGGCGAGGCGGGCAGCCGCGTCGGCGAGGTCCCGGGCGATCGCGCCCATCGTCTCCAGCACGTCGGTCTCGAGGCTCGCCGAGCGGCTCGCGTCGAAGCGCTCGAGCGCGCGACCGTAGGCGATCAGCGCCCGGTCGAGATCATGCGCGACGTCCTCGGCGCGCGTGCCGATGACGGCGCTCTCGAGGGCGAAGTCGAGCGCGTCGTCCGCGACGCCGAGCGCGCGCAGGCGCATGCACAGCACATCCACCGCGTGGCGACACCAGGATTCGCGCGAGAACATGGCGCACGAGCAGGCGAGCTGGACGCCGCCGCCCGCCTCCCGCGCCACCGTGAGCGTGTGCTGGTGACCCTCGGCGCCCGTGACGGTGAGCGTGACGGGATCGTCGGGCAGGTCGGTACGCGTGAGCATCCTGTCGTTCCCCCACCGGGCGCGGCCCCGTCCCGAGGCCCGGCCGCCCGTCGATCGACCGCGATCCGGCGGCCGGCATGTCACGGGAGAGCGCTCTTTCCGGCGCCGGTCACCTCCCGCCACGCTAGAATAGGGACGCGCTCGGCGGCGGGCAACGGTCCCTGCGCACGACCCACATGCTTCCCACCGTGGCTGCATGGCCGGCAAAATGCCGCGCGCGCCTCGAAACACCCCTGTGGATAACGGGGAAGGCGGGGAGAGTGCACGAAAGCGACTCCCGAACGCGTGCATTCCGCGTGCCGCGCCCGAATCGTAGGGGAAACAAGCCGTGAGCGGGGCTGTGTCGAGGACGTAGAGCCAACGGAGGCATCCGTGAACGTCCATTACCTACACGCGAGCGACGGTGTCCACCTCGTCGTCGATCGGGAAGGCCGGCGGGTCGGGCGGGCGGGCGAGATGCGCGCCGGCGCCATTGCCTTCGCCCGGGAGATGATGGCGCAGCTACCGCACTATCCGCGCTGGGACGAGTGGGCGGTGTACGTCTACGACCGCGCCGGCGAGTGCGACCGGGTCTCCTTCACCGAGGCGCTGGACGCGAGCGTCACGCGGGCTCCGGAGCGGGCAGCGCGCACGCCTCGAACGCGGGCGCGACGGAACCGCCCCACGAGCCGTGATACAGGTCGAGCAGAGCGCGCGCCCTCGGCCGCCCGCTCGCCGCGATCTCCTCGAGCGGATCGAGGTAAGAGGTCTCGTCACGACGAAGCCCGTCCGTGATCCCCCGCCTGGAGAGGCCGGAGCGGGCGATGGCGAGCGTCTCGCGCGCGATCGCCGCGGCTGAGCGCCCGGCGATCGTGGCGTCGAGGCCGAGCCGCGGCGCATCGTTGCGCAGCCGCTCGCGCTCCTCGGCGCTCCAGCCTTTCACGAGATCCCACGCCGCGTCGAGCGCCACGGGATCGTAGAGCAGGCCCACCCAGAAGGCGGGCGCGGCGAGCAGGTGGCTGCGCGGGCCGGCATCCATGCCGCGCATCTCCAGAAAGCGCTTGAGCCGGACCTCGGGAAAGACGGTCGAGACGTGGTTCGCCCAGTCCGAGCGCGTCGCCCGCTCGCCGGGGAGCTGCGCGAGCCGCCCGGCGAGAAGGTCGCGGAAGCTCGCCCCGGCGACGTCGTGGTACACGCCCTCGCGCTTGACGAAGTACATCGGCACGTCGAGCAGCCAGTCGACGTAGCGCTCGTAGCCGAAGCCGTCCTCGAAGGCGATCGGCATCATGCCGGTGCGGTGCGGGTCGGTGTCGGTCCAGATGTGCGAGCGCATCGACAGGAAGCCGTTGGGCCGACCGTCGGTGAAGGGCGAGTTGGCAAAGAGCGCGGTGGCGATCGGCTGCAGCGCGAGGGAGACGCGCAGCTTCTTGACCATGTCGGCCTCGCTCGAGAAGTCGAGGTTCACCTGCACGGTCGCGGTGCGCAGCATCATGTCGAGGCCGAGCCGCCCGACCTTGGGCATGTAGCCCAGCATGATCCGGTAGCGGCTCTTGGGCATGACGGGCGTCTCCTCGCGACGCCACAGCGGGCTCATGCCGAGATCGAGGAAGCCGATGCCGAGCGGCTCGGCCACGCGCCCGGTCTGGCCGAGATGCTCGTCGAGCTCGGCGCGGGTCTCGTGCACGTCCGACAGGAGCGCGCCGGAGAGCTCGAACTGGCCGCCCGGCTCGAGCGAGACGGCGCCGCCGCCCTCCCCCTCGAACAGCCCGATGAGGTTGCCGCCGTCCTCGATCGGCTCCCAGCCCGTCGCCGTGCGCAGACCGGCGAGGATGGCCTCGATGCCGGCGGGGCCGGCGAAGGGCACGGGGGCGTTCCCGGCCCTGTAGAACGGGATCTTCTCGTGCTCGGTGCCGATCCGCCAGGCCGCGCGCGGCTTCTCGCCCTGGGCGATCCACTCGACCAGCGCGTCGCGTGCGGTGATCGGCGTCGCATCGGAAACGTCGCGGGCCATGCGGGAACCTCGTGAGAACGAAACGTGGCCCGCGCACGAGCCCGGCGGTGTAGATAGGCCGTCCGGGCACGGGCCGCAATCGTGGCCGCCGGCTCGCGCGCGCCCATGGGGATCGGCACCCGCGCAAGGTCCCCGGGCGGGGCGCTCTCAGGCGTTGCCGGCGATCGGCGAGAGCATCACGGGATCGATGCCGATCGCGCGCAGCGCACCGTCGTAGCGCGTCTCCGCCGGCACGCCGAAGACGATCTCCGGATCGGCCGGGCAGGACAGCCAGCCGTTCCTCTGGATCTCGGTCTCGAGCTGGCCGGCGCCCCAGCCGGCGTAGCCCAGCGCGAACATCGCCCGGTCCGGCCCGTCGCCGCGGGCCATGGCGCGCAGGATGTCCACCGTCGCCGTGAGGCAGATGCGCCCGTCGATCGGCAGGGTCGACTGGTCGATGAAGAAGTCGGGCGTGTGCAGCACGAAGCCCCGGCTCGTCTCGACGGGCCCGCCCTTCATCACCTTCATGGCGCCGACGCTGCGCGGCAGCCGGATCGCCTCGTCGGCGGGGATGACGTCGAGCTGCACGAGAAGGTCCGGCAGGCTGACGTCGGTGGTGGGCTTGTTGATGACGATGCCCATCGCCCCGTCCGCCGAGTGCGCGCAGAGGTAGATCACCGTGCGCTCGAAGCGTTCGTCCGGCATGCCCGGCATGGCGACCAGGAGGTGTCCGTCGAGATAGCCGGCCATGGGCGAGATCCCTCCTCGAGCCGTGCGTTCGTATCACCATGCTACGCCGCGACGCGCGCCGCGGGAAGGGCTCGCGCCCCAGCTTCGCCCGGCCCCGCGCGCCCGTGATCGGGCCTCACACGAACGTGGGTGGCGAAAGCCCGCCACGATGCCGACATTGAAGCGAGCCGGACGCCGCGAGTTCCGCGGCAACGCGCAGAGCACCCGCGCCCGAGGGCGTTTCGAGACACCGAGAGCCGCCCGCACCATGCCGAGCCTCGCAATGCCTATCCTCACCATGCCCATCCTCGCCAACGTCCTCGTCGCGGCCGGCGCGCTCCTCGCCGCCGCCGCGATCGTCCCCGCCGCGGAGGCGGCGCCGACGGGCGCGTCGCCCTGGTCCGACGACCACGCGTCGCGCGCGCGCCTCATCGCCGGCGACGCCACGCCGCAGGAGCGCTGGGCGGGGCTCGAGATCGAGATGGAGCAGGGCTATCGGACCTACTGGCGCACGCCCGGCGATTCCGGCATCCCCGCGGAGCTCGACTGGTCGGGCTCGCGCAACGTCGCGTCCGTCGAGGTCGAGTGGCCGGCGCCGGCGCGCTTCGCCGACCCGTACGGCGCCTATTACGGCTACGAGGACCACGTCGTCCTGCCGCTGCGCGTGACGCCGGAGGATCCGTCGGCGCCGGTGAGCCTGTCGCTGTCGCTGTTCTATGGCGTCTGCAAGGAGATCTGCATCCCGGCGACCGGCGAGGCCGCGCTGACGCTGCCGCCGGAGCCGGTGGGGAGCACACCGGCCATCGCCCGAGCCCGGGAGACGGTGCCCGCGCGCGTCGCGCTCGGGGACGCCGCCCACGGTCTCGCGGTGCGCGCTGTCGCGCTCGCGGGCGAGGACAGGCTCGCCGTGACGGTCGACGCGCCGCCCGGTGCGATGCTGCTGGCGGAGGGCCCCGACAGCGGCTGGTTCCTCGCCGCGGACGAGGCCGCGGACGCGAACGGCATCGTTTCCGTCGAGATCGTCCATCGCCCGCGCGACGCCGTCGGCCCGCTGCCGCTGCGCCTGACGCTGGTCGGGGCGGACGGGGCGATCGAGGTCGAGACGCGGGTTCCGCCGGAGTGAGGGTCCGACGGGCGGGCCGCGCTCAGCGCGCGATGCCCGGCCCGCCCGCGCCGGGCGGCGATACCGTCGGCGGCGCGAGCCGCGGGAACATCTCGAGCCGGTCGAGGCGCTGGCGCAGCTGGCCCTCGTCGAACGCGCGCTGGCGCTCGATCTCGCCGATCCGTCGCTGAAGCAGCAGATCACGGTTCGTGCCCCGGACGATGCGCTCCGAGGGGCTCTCGAGCGGCAGCGTTGCCGGCCCCTGTGCGACGACGGGAGCGACGGTCAGCACGAGCGCCGCGAGGGCTGCGGCCGAGGCGGCGGTGAGGATTCGGTTCGACATCCCCGCAAGATGGGGATCGCCCATCCGCCAAGCCAAGAGGTACCCGGTGGCGTGCTCGCGACGAGGCCCCGCCCCTTCCGCCCGCGCCGGCATCCGGCTAAAGCACGATGCATGAGCACGCAGCCGTCCGCCCCCGTCGTCATCCTCGTCGAGCCCCAGATGGGCGAGAACATCGGCATGGCCGCGCGCGCCATGGCGAACTTCGCGCTGCCGGAGATGCGCCTCGTCGCCCCCCGCGACGGCTGGCCGAACCCGGCCGCCACCGCGACCGCCGCGGGCGCGACGCACCTGCTCGAGGGTGCGCAGGTGTTCCCCGACGTGCGCGCCGCGATCGCGGACCTCACTCTGGTCTACGCCACGACGGCGCGCGAGCGCGGGCAGATGAAGCGCGTCGTGGGTCCCCGTGAGGCGGTGGCGGAAACCCGCTCCGCCATCGGCGGCGACGGGCGCGTCGGCATCCTGTTCGGGCGCGAGCGCGAGGGGCTGTGGAACGACGAGATCGCGCTCGCCGACGCGATCCTCACCTTTCCGGTCAATCCCGCCTTCCCCTCCCTGAACCTGGCGCAGGCGGTGCTCCTCGTCGGCTACGAGTGGTTCGCGCAGGGCGCAGGCGAAGCCCTGCCCTTCGCCGAGGTCGAGCGCGTGCCGGCGCCGCGGGAGATGGTCGTCTCCTTCTTCGATTTCCTGGAGGCCGAGCTCGAGGCGCGCGGCTTCTACCCGCCCGAGAAGAAGACTACGATGACGCGCAACATGCGCGACATGTTCCTCCGCCGCGGCCTCTCCGAGCAGGAGGTGCGCACCTTCCGCGGCGTCGCTGCGACGCTGATGCGCGGGCCCCGGGGCGGCGCACCCGCGGCCGCCGAGGCGAGCGACGATGCCGGCACCGGCCCGGACGCCGGGGCGCGGACGTGATCCGTCTCCTCGTCCTCGACTCGGGGGTCGGCGGCCTCACAGTCCTCGACGAGATCCGCCGCGCCCGGCCCGATGCCGAGGTGCTCTACGTCGCCGACGACGCCTGGTTCCCCTACGGCGCGCTCGCCGATGACGCGCTCGTCGCCCGGGTCGTCGACCTCGTGACCGCGCTGTGCGCCGAGCGGCGGCCGGACGCGGTGGTGATCGCCTGCAACACCGCCTCGACCCTCGTGCTCGATCCGCTCCGCTCACGCCTTCCGGTGCCGATCGTCGGGACGGTGCCAGCGATCAAGCCCGCCGCCGCGGCCTCGCAGACCAAGCGCTTCAGCGTTCTGGCGACGCCGGGGACGGTGGCGCGGGACTACACGCGTGCGCTCATCGCCTCCCACGCCGCGGGCTGCGACGTCGCCCTCGTCGCCGCGCCGATGCTCGCGGCGCACGCCGAGGCCGAGCTCGCCGGCGCGCCTGTGCCCGACGAGGCGCTCGCGGCGGCGATCGCGCCGTGCTTCGTCGAGCGGGACGGCACCCGCACGGACGCGGTCGTGCTCGCCTGCACGCACTACCCGCTCCTCGCCGAGCGCTTCGCCCGGCTCGCGCCCTGGCCGGTCGCCTGGCTCGATCCCGCCCCGGCGATCGCCCGGCGCGTGGTGAGCCTGCTCGGCACCGGAGACGCCGATACGCCGGCCGGGACCGGCGCGATCCGCTTCACCAGCGGGCGGGCACCGGCCCCCTCCCTCGCCCGGGCGCTCGCGGCCCGCGGTCTCGCCCGCGCGGACGGCTGATCCTCGTCCACAGGGGGAGCGAAGCCGCTCTCTCGAAGGTCTAGCCGCGGGCAAGAGAACAAAGCACGACCGCACTGCGGTGGGCCGACCTGAAAAAGTTAAGTCTTCCTGA
This sequence comes from Salinarimonas sp. NSM, assembly GCF_052380005.1. Taxonomy (NCBI): domain Bacteria; kingdom Pseudomonadati; phylum Pseudomonadota; class Alphaproteobacteria; order Hyphomicrobiales; family Salinarimonadaceae; genus Salinarimonas; species Salinarimonas sp. NSM. Next base: position 72,879 of record NZ_JBQTCJ010000005.1, on the reverse strand, counting down.
ATCGCGACTCTGGACAAATCCGGAGAACAAGATTCTATTGTTACCGATTCGGGTAGATGCGGCACGTCTCCCCGATCGGGACGTCAACGGAATCCGAGGGGGAGTCTGCATATGACAGGTGCAGACACCACGTGCGCATCTGCGCGCGCGGGCACGATATTGGGCGTCGCACGGTCGCTGGGTCACCCGGCGCTCGGGAGACTGGACAGGGCCGATCCCTGGCTGCGGCTCGCCGTCCCGATCCTGCTCACACTCTTCCTCGCGGCGCTGGTCACCAGCGCCTGGCTGCAATCGCGCGACGGGCGCGCCGAGGCGCTCGCCAAGGCTGCGATCGAGATCGACGTGATCGCGAGCTTCGCCGCGATCGATCTCGCACGCCACGGCGCCGCCACCGGCGACGCGCAGATCGCCGCTCACCTCGCCACCGTCGTCCACGACCTGCCCGAGGCGGCCCTCATCCGCGGGCGCGTTCTCGTCGTCGCCGATGCGGCCGGCATCATCAAGGCCGCGCATCCGCCGCAGGCGACGCTCCCGGGCACGCTGATCGGGCTCCTGGGTGAGGGGCAGCCGCTGTCCGCCTTCGGCGACCGCGCCGGCGTGATGACGATCGTGGCAGCCGACGGAACGGAGGTGGTCGCGACCGTCCGCTCGGTTACCGGACCCGCGGGCACCGCCGGCCCGCTGCGCATCGCCCTCCTCCAGCCCGTCGAATCCGTGCTGGCCCCCTGGCGGGCGCGCACGTCGGGCCAGATGACGCTGTTGGCCGCGACGATCGTGGTGCTCGTCGGGCTCGGCGCCGCCTACTTCCTGCAGGCCAACCGCGCCCGCGCGGCCGACCACGTCTGCGAGAAGGTCTCACGACGTATCGACAGCGCCCTCTCGCGCGGCCGCTGCGGCCTCTGGGACTGGGACATCGCCCGCGGCCGAATCTACTGGTCGGACTCGATGTACGAGCTGCTCGGATACAAGCGTGCCGACGAGTTCATGTCCTTCGGCGACGTCAACGCGATGATCCATCCGGAGGACTCCGACTTCTACGCGCTCGCCGACGAGCTCGCCGCGTCGCGCGCCTCGATCGTCGACCACGAGTTCCGCATTCGCGACGCCCAGCACAACTGGGTCTGGCTGCGCGCCCGCGCCGAGCTCGTGCAGGACAAGGACGACGACGGCTGCCACCTCGTCGGCATCGCGGTGGACATCACCGAGCAGCGCCGCCTCGCCGAGGCGAGCGCCGCCGCCGACATCCGCCTGCGCGACGCGGTCGACGCGATCTCCGAGGCCTTCGTGCTCTGGGACGCCGAGAACCGGCTCGTCCTGTGCAATTCGAAGTTCCGCCGCCTGCACGACCTCACGCCGGAGATCGCCGCGCCCGGCCGGGCCTATGCGGAGGTCATGCGCTCCGGCCGCCAGCCGATCGTCGCCCACGAGATCCTGCGCGAGGAGCGCCCCGAGCGCGGCGCGCGCACCTTCGAGGCGGAGCTCGCCGACGGGCGCTGGCTCCAGATCTCCGAGCGGCGCACCAACGACGGCGGCTACGTCTCGGTGGGTACCGACATCACCACGCTCAAGCGCCACGAGGAGCGCCTGCTCGACGGCGAGAAGCGCCTCAAGCAGACCATCGCGGACCTGCGCGTCTCGCGCCAGACGCTGGAGGCCCAGGCCCAGCAGCTCGCCGACCTCGCCGAGCGCTACCTCGAGCAGAAGGCGGAAGCCGAGGGCGCGAGCCGCGCCAAGTCCGAGTTCCTCGCCAACATGAGCCACGAGCTGCGCACGCCGCTCAACGCCATCATCGGCTTCGCCGAGGTGATGGAGCAGGGCGTGTTCGGCTCGCTCGGCTCGCCGCGCTATGCGGACTATTGCAAGGACATCCGCTCCTCGGGCGAGTACCTGCTCTCGGTCATCAACGACATCCTCGACATGTCGCGCATCGAGGCCGGACGCATCAAGCTCGAGAAGCGCGATATCCTGCTGCCGGAGGTCGTGGATCGCGCGACGCGCATGGTGGCGGAGCTCGCCCGCTCGAAGAGCCTCGCCCTCGTGGTCGACGCGGATGCGCCGGCGCAGCTCTTCGCCGACGAGCGGGCGATCCAGCAGATCCTCGTCAACCTCCTGCAGAACGCCGTCAAGTTCACGCCCGAGCAGGGTCGGATCGTGGTGCGCACCCGCGTCGTCGGCGAGGCGGTGAACATCTACGTCGAGGACACCGGCATCGGCATCCCCAACGACGCCATGAAGCGGATCGGGCGGCCCTTCGAGCAGGTCGAGACGGAGTATTCCAAGACCTACCAGGGCTCGGGGCTGGGCCTCGCCATCGCCAAGTCGCTGGCCGAGCTGCACGGCGGCTCGCTGCGCATCCGCTCGCAGGTCTCCGTGGGCACGGTGGTGATGGTCCACGTCCCGCTCAACGGCGGGCACGTCCTCTCCCGCGCCGCGTGACGGGCACCCGCACGGATCTCACCCGCGCTCCTCGATCATCTCCACGAAGCGCGAGACGATGGCCGGGTCGAGCTTGCCGTCGTGCGTCATGCTCCGCAGGATGGCGACCGCCTGCGCCTGCGGCATCGGCGTCTTGTAGGGACGGTCCTCGACGAGGGCGGTGAAGATGTCGACGACCGTCATCAGCCGCACCATGTCGGGAATGCCGTCCGCCTTCAGGCCGTCGGGATAGCCGCTGCCGTCGAGATATTCGTGGTGGTGGCGGACGACGCGCAGGATCTCCGGCGCGACCGGGTGGGACGCGTTCCTGAGGAGCCGCTCGCCCTCGCTCGGGTGGGCGCGCACCGCGACGAGCTCCTCGGCGTCGAGCCGACCGGGCTTGTCGAGCACCTCCAGCGGCACGATGGCCTTGCCGATGTCGTGCAGGAGCGCGGCCTCGACCACGAGCGCCAGCTCGCCGCGACCGAGCCCGAGGTGGAGGCCGAACAGCGCCGCGTTCATCGCGACGCTGAGCGAATGGCGCAGTGTCGGGCTGTGATGGCGCTCGATGTCGGCCACGAAGGACGCCAGCGTTTCGTCGGCATCCGCCGCGACCTTCAGCGCGGAGACGAACACGCGGCTCGCCGGGGCGAAGGGCGCGACCGCGATCGGACGCCCCGCGGAAACGTCCGCGAACGCATCGGTCAGCGCCAGGATCGCCGCCGAGACGCCTCCGGCGAGCGGCCGCTCGACCGCGTCCGGCAAGGTTCCGAGTGCGGCCTCGATCGCTCCGGGTGCGAGGGGACGCACCAGCACCGGACAGCCGGCGAGCCGCGCATCATCGCCGAGCACCCGCGCGGTCGAGGGGTCGGCCACGAAGATCGTCGGCACGCCGCCGAGCCGTGCATAGGTGGAGAGCGCCGACGCGATGTCGGCAACGTGGCGCAGGTCCGCCTCGACGAGGGCGCCGACGACCGAGCCGGCGAGCGCCGGGCCGACGTGCCGCGGCCGGATGCACAGGACGGAACGGCCGCGCAGCGCCATCGCGACGTCCGACGACATTCGGCCCGTGTCGCTCACGACGACGAGCGGATGCACCGGTGCACACCTCGGGGAAGGCTCGGGTACGGCCGCCGCGACGACCTCGGAGATTGCCCGCTCACGTGCCGCCACGAACCCCTCCCCGGCCGGTCGCTTCGCTCGCACGATTAGTCGGGAACCATGAAGAAACGCCTTCGCGAATGGTCGACACGCGATCGGCGGTCGCGCGTCCGTCGCGCCGGAGCGACCCCTCCCGCCCGCGGCCGACGGATCGCAGGGCTCCGCTCGGGCGTTGCACAGATGAACCCGTCAGCCACGCCGGAGACGCCGACCATGCGCCCGCTCACGCTCTTCGCAATTCCCTTCGCCCTCCTCCTCGCCGCCGCGCCTGCGACGGCGCAGGATTCGCCCGACGCGGCGCGCGATCCCTTCGTCTGGAGCGACCCGGACACCGGCTGCGCCTACCTGGTGGCGCCCGGCACCGGGATCACGCCGCGCCTGCGCGCGGAAGGCATCCCCGACTGCCCGGATGCGGACGTGCGCCTCGGCGAGAGCTTCGAACGCACGCTCCGCGAGGGTGGCGAGGCGCTGGGCGGCGCCCTGCGCAGCCTGGGCGATCGGCTGGAGACCGAAGCGCAGTGAGGCGCCTCACTCCGGCAGGTTGAGCCGGATGTGCAGCTCGCGCAGCTGCTTCGCCGTCACGTCCGAGGGCGCGCCCATCAGGAGGTCCTCGGCCCGCTGGTTCATCGGGAAGAGCACGACCTCGCGCAGATTCTGCTCGCCGCACAGGAGCATGACGATGCGATCGATGCCCGGCGCGATGCCGCCGTGCGGCGGGGCGCCGAGGGAGAGCGCGCGCAGCATGCCGCCGAACTTCGCCTCCAGAACGTCCTCGCCGTAGCCCGCGAGCCCGAAGGCCTTCCTCATGATTTCCGGGCGGTGGTTACGGATGGCGCCCGACGACAGCTCGATGCCGTTGCAGACGATGTCGTACTGGAAAGCCGTGATGCCGAGTATCTCGTCCGCGTCCGCCGGGTTCAGCGCCAGGAACTTCTCCCGGTCGTAGTTCGGCATCGAGAACGGGTTGTGGGAGAACTCGATCTTCTTGTTCTCCTCGTCCCACTCGTACATCGGGAAGTCGGTGATCCAGCAGAAGGCGTACTGGTCGGCGTCGATCAGGCCGAGCTCGGTGCCGATGCGCGTGCGCGCCTTGCCGGCGAGCGCGACGGCCTTCGCCTTGTCGCCGGCGGAGAAGAACACGGCGTCGCCCGCCCCCACCTTCGCGGCCGCGGCGATTGCGACGAGCGCCTGCGCGGGGATGAACTTCGCGATCGGCCCCTTGCCGACGAGCCCGCCGTTCTCCTCCTCGAGGATCACGTAGCCCAGCCCGGCCGCGCCCTCGCCGCGCGCCCACTCGTTGAGCTTGTCGAAGAACGAGCGCGGCTGCGTCGCCGCTCCCGGCGCCGGGATCGCGCGCACGATGCCGCCGTGCTTCACCAGCGTCTTGAATGCGTTGAAGGTCACGTCCTCGCGGGCGAAGACGTCCGTCACGTCGGCGAGGACGAGCGGGTTGCGCAGGTCCGGCTTGTCGACGCCGTACTTCAGCATCGCGTCCGCGTAGGGGATGCGCGGGAAGACCGGCGTGACACGCCTGCCCTCGGCGAACTCCTCGAACAGGCCGCGCAGCACCGGCTCCACCGCCTGGAAGACGTCCTCCTGCGTGACGAAGCTCATCTCGATGTCGAGCTGGTAGAACTCGCCCGGCGAGCGGTCGGCGCGCGCGTCCTCGTCGCGGAAGCAGGGCGCGATCTGGAAGTAGCGATCGAAGCCCGACATCATCACGAGCTGCTTGAACTGCTGGGGCGCCTGCGGCAGCGCGTAGAACTTGCCCGGATGCAGCCGCGACGGCACCAGGAAGTCGCGCGCGCCCTCGGGCGAGGACGCCGTGAGGATCGGCGTCTGGAACTCGAAGAAGCCCTGGTCCTTCATGCGCCGGCGCACCGAATCAATGATCGCCCCGCGCTTCATGATGTTGGCGTGCAGCTTCTCGCGGCGCAGGTCGAGGAAGCGGTACTTCAGCCGCGTCTCCTCGGGGTAGTCCTGGTCGCCGAAGACGGGCATCGGCAGCTCGGCGGCGGGGCCGAGCACCTCGAGCTCGGTGATGTAGACCTCCACCGCGCCGGTCGGCAGATCAGGGTTCTCCGTGCCGGCGGGGCGCTTCTTCACCTTGCCGTCGACGCGGATCACCCATTCCGAGCGGCAGGTCTCCGCGGCGCGGAAGGCCGCGCTGTCGGGGTCGACCACGACCTGGGTGAGGCCGTAGTGGTCGCGCAGGTCGATGAACAGCACGCCGCCGTGATCACGGATGCGGTGGCACCAGCCGGAGAGCCGCACGCTCCCGCCGACGTCGCTCTCGCGCAGGCCGGCGCAGGTGTGGGTGCGGTAGCGATGCATCGCGGCGGAGCTGGGGGCGGACATGGATCGACCCTCGTTCACGGGGACTGGACCGCGCGCACCATTCATGCGGGCGGGGGGATGTCAAGCGAGGCGGGGAGCGCGCGCGGCGTCAGTTGCCGGGCGCGATCGGGTTCCAGCTCGTCACGCCGCGGAAGAGCTGGCGCACGAAGCTCTGCTCGGCCCCGCCCGTCGGCGTCCGCCGGGAGACGAAGTCGAAGATGACGCCGTCCTCGAGGCCGTAGAGCGCCTTGCGCTCGACGCGCAGCTGCGGCGTGAAGTAGATCGCCGCGACGCGCTGGTCGACGACCTCCTGGCGCATGAAGGCCGCGCGGCGGCGCGCCGTCTGGCTGATGTAGTACCAGGACTGGTTACCCACCGTGGAGACGGTGGAGGGCGTGCCCATGAGCTCGAGCACCTGCTGAGCGTTCATGCCCGGCGTCACCTGCTCGAGCGCCGCCTCGTCGAGGATGTAGCCGCGCTGGAACTCCTCGGAGATCGGCGCGATCGTCTGGTTGCAGCCCGCGAGCACGGCCGCGGCGGTGCCGGCGGCGGCGAGGCCGAGGAGGCCGCGGCGGGTGATCTGCGGGGCGTCGTGACGCTTGAAGGAACGCATGGGGGCGGATCCGGGTCGGGCTGCGGCACGAGGATGCTTGCGCCGCGCCGGCATGATGGCTTAACCCCGACCTAGACCCTTTGGCAAGGCGCGACAACCCGAGCGAGGCCGATGATCCTGCGTTTCTTCCGGCGCGACCCGCGCCGCGATCTCATCGAGGGGCTCTACACCCGCATCGCCCAGGCGTCGCGCCAGCCGGGACTCTATCTCGAGGCGGGCGTGCCGGACACGGTGGAGGGGCGCTTCGAATCGCTCACGCTCCACATGGTCCTCACCTTCCGGCACTTGCGCACGCTCCCCGAGCCCGCGGCGGACGTGAACCAGGATCTCGCCGACGCCCTGTTCCGCGCGCTGGACCAGTCGCTGCGCGAGATGGGCGTGGGCGACCTCTCGGTCCCGAAGAAGATGAAGACGCTGGCGGAGGCCTTCTACGGCCGCGCCCGCGCCTACGATCCGCTGCTCGACGCCCGCGATGCCGAGGGGCTCGCGCTGGCGCTCCAGCGCAACGTCACCGGCGGGGAGGAACCCGCGCGGCGCCTCGCCGCTTACGCGCTCGCGGCGCAGGAGCGCCTGGCGGGCCAGGATCTCGACGCGATCCTCGCCGCGGGCCCGATCTTCCCCACGATCGACGGCCCCACCGGCGACGGACCGAGGACCGCCGGCGTGCCCGAGGCAGGAGACCCGACATGACGCAAGACGCCCTTCCCCTCTCGCGCCTCGTCTCGGTGGACCGGCTTCCGGCCCGCGGCGAGGTGGTCCGCATCGAGGCGACCGAGTCGGAGCGCGAGGCCCTCGCGCGCGATTTCGGGCTCGTCGGCATCGCTGCGCTGGAAGGAGAGTACCGCGTCAGCGGCGACACGCGGCGGGCGAGCGTGACGGGCACCGTGCGCGGGCTGGTGACGCAGAGCTGCGTCGTCACGCTCGAGCCCGTCGAGGTGCGGGTGTCCGAGGAGGTCGACGTCGACTTCGCGCCGGCGAGCGAGCCGGCGACCGAGGAGGAGGCGGCGCTGCGGGAGATCGACCCGCCCGACGAGATCGTCGACGGTAAGATCGACCTCGGCGCCCTCACCGCCGAGTTCCTGGCACTCGGGCTCGATCCCTACCCGCGCAAGCCCGGCGTCGCGTTCGAGCCGGTGGTCGAGGACGCGGACGTCTCGCCCTTCGACAAGCTCAAGGACATGAAGGGGCCGAAGGGCGGCGGCTGAGCGCCGGCCCACCGACCCCTTGCAGTGTTCGGGACGCCCCGGCTCACGGCGCGCCCGAGGTCGTGCGACGGCGGCTCAGACGATGCCGACGATGGACAGGATCACGATCACGATGACGACGAGACCGACCGCGTAGATGATGCCGTTCATGGGAATACCCTCCGTGTCTGTGCTGCTGCGCTTCAACACCGACGGGGGGCGTGGCGTTCCGCCTCATGCGACACCCGAATGAAGAAGCCCCCGCGCGGCTGCCGCACGGGGGCTCCTGTCGTTGCATGAGCGGTGCGGGCGCGCGGCCCGCGCTCGATCACATCTCGCGATACGTGCCGTCTTCCCAGACGTACCAGACGTAGTTCGCCTCGGTCGGGTCACCGACGTCGTTGAAGTCGATCTGGCCGAGGACGGTGTCGAACGTGCCCTCGTCGAGCGCGGAGACCACCGCGTCGAAGTCCGTCGAGCCGGCGGCCTCGACGGCGTCCTGCCACGCCTGGATCGCGGCGTAGGTGTAGAGGACGTAGCCCTCCGGGTTGACGCCCTTCTCCTCGAAGGCCGCGACGACCTCGGCGGCGGACTCGTACTTCCGCGGGTCGGGCGAGAACGTCATCATCACGCCGTTGCCGAGGTCACCGGTGATCGACCAGAACTCGTCGGTGACGAGCGCGTCGCCGGAGACCATCTGCGCCTCGAGGCCCTGCTCGCGCATCTGGCGCAGGATCAGGCCCGCCTCGGTGTGGTAGCCGCCGATGTAGACCGCGCCGATGCCCTCGGCGTTCAGGCGCGAGACGATCGCCGAGTAGTCGCGCTCGCCGGGCGTGAAGGCCTCGAACATCTTCGGGGTGACGCCCGCCGCCTCCATGGCCTTGCGGGTCTCCTCGGCCAGGCCCTGGCCGTAGGCGGTGCGGTCGTGCAAGATGGCGACGTTGCCCTCGGGGAAGTTCTCGGCGAGGTAGCCGCCGGCGACCACGCCCTGCTTGTCGTCGCGGCCGCAGACGCGGTAGATGCCCGGGCCGGGACGGTCGTCGGTGTAGGCCGGGTTGGTCGACGCCGGCGAGATCTGGATGATGCCCTCCTCGGAATAGACCGCCGAGGCCGGGATCGAGGAGCCGGAGCAGAAGTGGCCGGCCACGAAGACGACGCCCTCGCCGGCGAACTGGTTGGCCACGTTCACCGCCTGGCGGGGATCGCAGGCGTCGTCGCCGACGACGAGACGCAGCATCTCGCCGTTGACGCCGCCGGCGGCGTTGATCTGCTCGACCGCCATCTCGGCGCCCAGGCGGAACTGCTCGCCGAAGGAGGCGTACTGGCCGGTCATGGGGCCGGCGACGGCGATCACGATTTCGGCGGAGGCCGGGGCGGAGGTCGCCATGAGCGCGCCGAGCGCCACACCCGTCAACATCTTCTTGGTCATCTGTTCGTTCCCTTCTTTCGGACTTCGTCTGAACCCCGGCGGAGCGCCTCGCGTCACGAGCCCCGATGGGGGCGACGTCCGCGCGCCGCAGCCGCTATTTCTGCGCGTTTCGCGCAGCTTGTCGACAGCCTTTCGCCGTCATTCCGTCGGACCGCCGCCGGCCGCGCCGCCGCGGGCCCGCCACGTGAGCGGCGAGACCTGCTCGAAGCCGAAGCGGTACTGCCTCGTCATCAGCCCCGCGAGCGTCACGCGGTGGCCGAGCCAGGCGATGATCATCAGGATCGCCGTGTCGACGACGTAGTACTGGACGCTCAGCAGGCTGCCGCCGAACAGCGAGAAGTGGATGAAGCGCGCCGCCGCTCCCAGCGGCAGCATCCACGCCGCCGCCTGCCAGTAGGGCTCCCAGCTGCGCGCGATGGCGCGGCCCGACATCCAGGCGGCTCCGCCCGCGAGCACGATCGTGACGAAGAAGAAGACCCAGAAGGACGTCTCCCAGAGAATGCCCATCGTCCCCTCCCCTCAGTGCCGGCCGCCTTCGAGGTAGGCCGCGCGGACCTCCTCGCGCGCCAGGAGCTCGCGCCCGCCTCCCGTCATGGTGATGAGCCCGTTGACCATCACGTAGCCGCGATGGGCGAGCTTGAGCGCGTGGTAGGCGTTCTGCTCGACGAGGAAGACGGTGAGCCCGTCCTCCTGGTTGAGCGTCCGGAGGCTCTCGAAGATCTGCTTGACGATCAGCGGTGCGAGGCCGAGCGAGGGCTCGTCGAGCAGGAGCAGCTTGGGCCGGCTCATCAGCGCGCGGGCGATGGCGAGCATCTGCTGCTCGCCGCCGGACAGCGTGCCGCCGCGCTGGTGCATGCGCTCCTTGAGCCGCGGGAAGAAGGCGAAGACCTTCTCGAGATCGGACTGGAAATGCGTGCCGTCGGTGATCGCGGCGCCCATCTGCAGGTTCTCGAACACCGTCATGCGCGGGAAGATGCGCCGCCCCTCGGGAGATTGCGCGATGGAGAGCCGCGCGATCTTGTGCGTGGGCATCCGCGTGATGTCCTCGCCCATGAAGACGATGCGGCCGTCGCGCGCCTGCGGCTTGCCGAAGATCGTCATCATGAGGGTCGACTTGCCGGCGCCGTTGGCACCGATCAGCGTGACGATCTCGCCCTGGTTGACCTGCACGTCCACGCCGCGCAGGGCGACGATGTTGCCGTAGTAGGTCGTGACGCCGGAGACGTCGAGCATCGGCTCGCTCATTGCCCCACCTCCGCCTCGACGGCGTCCACCTCCTCGTCGTCGACGCCCAGGTAGGCCGCGATGACCTTGGGGTCGTTCTTGACGAAGTCCGGTACGCCGTCGGAGATCTTCTTGCCGTAGTCGAGCACCACCACGTGATCCGAGATCTCCATGACGACGCTCATGTCGTGCTCGATCAGGAGCAGCGAGGTCTCGCCGTCGCGCTTGATGCCGAGCAGGAGCTCGTTGAGCTCCGCGGATTCACGCGGGTTGAGACCCGCCGCGGGCTCGTCGAGGCAGAGCAGCACGGGGTCGGAACACATCGCGCGCGCGATCTCGAGCCGGCGCTGGTCGCCGTAGGGCAGGCTCGCCGCCGGCTCGTCCGCCCGGTGGAGGAGGTTGATGCGCTCGAGCCAGGCGACCGACCGCTCGATCGCCCGCGCCTCGGCCCGGCGGTAGCGCGGCGCGCCGACGAGGCCGAGGAAGGTGAAGCCCGACGCGCGCATCAGGTAGTGGTGCTGCGCCACCATGAGGTTCTCGAGCACCGTCATCCCGCCGAACAGGCGAATGTTCTGGAAGGTGCGCGCCACCTTCGCCTTGGCGTTGACGTCGTGGTCGGCCATGCGCTCCAGCAGGAAGAGTGCCTCGCCGTCCCCCTCCCAGGACTGCAGCGGGGACGCGGTGAGCCGGTCGATGTGGGAATAGGCCGAAGCCGAGCCGTGCGCGAGCGCCATGCGGCCTTCCGTCGGCTTGTAGAAGCCGGTGATGCAGTTGAACACCGTCGTCTTGCCGGCGCCGTTGGGGCCGATGAGGGCGGTGATGTCGCCACGGCGCGCCTCGAAGGAGAGGTCGTCGACGGCGACGAGGCCGCCGAAGCGCATCGTCAGGTGATCGATGCGCAGGATCGTGTCGGATACGCCCGCCATCAGCCGTGCCCCTGCGAAACCATGTCGGCACCCACCGCCTTACGCTCCTTCAGGAAGACCGAGGGCGCGCGCGCGGAGACGAGGCCGCGGGGACGCCAGACCATGATGAGGACCATCATCGCCCCGAAAACGAGCATGCGGTACTGCTCGAACTCGCGGAAGTACTCGAACCCGCCGATCATCACCACGGCGGCGATGGCGACGCCGAGCTGCGAGCCCATGCCGCCGAGCACGACGATGGCGAGGATCAGCGCCGACTCGATGAAGGTGAAGCTCTCGGGCGAGATGAAGCCCTGGCGCGTGGCGAAGAACGCGCCGGCGAGGCCGCCGAAGCCCGCGCCGATGGCGAAGGCGGTGAGCTTGGTGCGCACGATCGACAGGCCGAGGGAGCGGCAGGCGATCTCGTCCTCGCGCATCGCCTCCCAGGCGCGCCCGATGGGCAGCTTGCGCAGCCGCACGCTGACGAAGTGCGTGACGAAGGCGAGCACCAGGATGACGTAGTAGAGGAAGATGATCCGGTGCATCGAGGAGAAGTCGAGCCCGAAATAGTCCGCGAAGCCCCCCTCCCCGCGGGAGAACTCCAGCCCGAAGAAGGTCGGGCGCGGGATCTGCCCGATGCCGTTGGGGCCGCCGGTGAATTCCGACCAGTTCAGCAGGACGACGCGGATGATCTCGCCGAATGCGAGCGTCACGATGGCGAGGTAGTCGCCCCTCAGCCGCAGCACCGGGAAGCCCAGGATGATGCCCCAGAAGCAGGCGAGGATGAAGGCGAGCGGCAGGCAGACCCAGAAGCCGAGGTCGAAGTAGGTCGCGAGCAGCGCGTAGGAATAGGCGCCGACGGCGTAGAAGGCGACGTAGCCGAGGTCGAGCAGGCCCGCGAGCCCCACGACGATGTTCAGCCCCCAGCCCAGCATGACGTAGGTGAGGACGAGCGTGCCGAGGTCGACGTGGTAGCGCCCCGTGCCCGGCAGGAAGGGCAGCGTCAGCGCCACCAGGATCAGCGCCGCACCGATGGCGGTGCCGACGAAGCGCGAGTACTTCTTCAGCCCCACCGGCATGAGGTCGTCGATCTTGCCGCCGGGCCGGCGCCAGATCGTCAGGTTGAGGAGGAGCCGCCCGACGAAGACGATGCCGACCGCCCAGAGAACACGCTCCCAGTGCGGCTCGAGCACCAGCCCGCCAGGCGCCTGCTCGGTCTTGAGGCCCATGATCACGCCGAACAGGCCGAGCGCGATCATCGCGGAGAACACGGCGTCCTTGAGCACGTGGGCGACGTCGATGCCGCCGGGCCTGGGCGGCTCGGCCGTCGCCGGCGCCTGTTTCGTCGTCGCCGCCATCAGACCTTCTCCACCTCGGGCTTGCCGAGGAGACCCGTCGGCAGGAAGATGAGCACGATCGCGAGGATGGCGAAGACCGCCACGTCCTTGTACTCGCTCGAGAAGTAGCCCGCCCAGAACGCCTCGATGAGCCCGATCAGCAGGCCGCCGAGCATGGCGCCCGGCAGCGAGCCGATGCCGCCCAGGACCGCAGCGGTGAAGGCCTTCACGCCAGCGATGAAGCCGATGAAGAAGTCGACGACGCCATAATACATCAGGAACATCGTCCCGGCGACGGCGGCGAGCGCCGCGCCCATGACGAAGGTGAGCGAGATCGTCCGATCGACGTCGATGCCGAGAAGCGCGGCCATCTTCTGGTCCTGCTCGCAGGAACGCTGCGCACGCCCGAGCGACGTCTTCGCGACGATGAGCGAGAACACGGTCATGAGCACGATCGTCGTCACGATGATCAGGATCTGGATCGTCGAGATCCGCACGTCGAACAGCTCGCCCTCGTGCAGCGTGATGCCGCCGGTGAACACCGGCTGGATCGCCTTCACGCGAGCGCCCTGGACGATCTGGATGTAGTTCTGCAGCACGATCGACATGCCGATCGCCGAGATCAGCGGCGCGAGGCGGAACGAGCCGCGCAAGGGCCGGTATGCGATCCGCTCCACGGTCCAGCCGTAGAGCGACGAGATCAGCATGGCGAAGACGAGCACCATCACGAGTGCCAGCGGCACCGCCGTGATCCCGACCGCCAGTATCACGAGGAACGCGATCAGCGCGGAGAACGCGCTGACCATGAACACGTCGCCATGGGCGAAGTTGATCATGCCGATGATGCCGTACACCATCGTATAGCCGATGGCGATCAGGCCGTAGATCGAGCCGAGCGTCAGCCCGTTGATGAGCTGCTGGAGAAAATAGTCCATCTAGTCGACAGCCTCGTCCCATGGGACATCGCGGCGCCGCGAGGCACCTGCGCATCCCGTTCCCCTGGCCGCTTTTCGCGACCTTCTTCTCACACGCGCCACTTAAGCCGCTCGTCGCGGCGCCGTCCATAGCCGCGTGCAAAAAAAGTGATCAGGCCCGATTATGAGGCGACATGGCCGAATCGAAGGTGTTTCGGCGGTGGAGAAGACCCTCCACCGCGAATGCCACGGCCGGAAATGCGAAGGGCGAGCGCCATGCGACGCTCGCCCCTCGACCAAATCTCGATTCGACGTGGCAGGCCACGTCCCTGGAATGGCGGCCGCGGCCCGATCAGTCCTCGCCCTCGAGGCCGCCGATGTGCTTCTGCGCGTAGAGCTGCAAACCCACCTGCTTGATCAGCTCGAGCTGCGTCTCGAGGAAGTCGATGTGACCCTCCTCGTCGGTGGCGAGCTCCTCGAAGAGGTTCTTGGACACACGGTCATTGACGCCGTCGCAGTACTTCGCGGCTTCCAGGTAGAGCGCGCGGGCCTCGACCTCGGCGGCGAGATCGGCCTCGAGCACCTCGAGCACGTTCTGCCCGATGCGCAGCGGGTCGAGCTCCTGCAGGTTGGGGAAGCCCTCCAGGAAGATGATGCGCGTGACGAACTTGTCCGCGTGCTCCATCTCCTCGATGGACTCCTTACGCCAGTACTTGGCCAGGTCCTTGTAGCCCCAATCGTCGAGCAGGCGGTAGTGGAGCCAGTACTGACTGACCGCCGTCAGCTCGCTGCGCAGGCCGCGGTTGAGATACTCGATGACCTTCGTGTCGCCCTTCATGGCTCGTCGCGCCCTTCTCAGATTAGAACGATTCCAGAGAGCGGACTATCCGACAGAATTGCGCCGTTGGCAATGGCGCGAACGTCGCGTGAGGGGAAATGCGGACCTCCGCCGGCCGTACGCGGCGCTCAGGCGACCTTCGCGTGGTGCAGGCAGGCGGCGCCGCAGGTCTCGGTGCAGCCTTCGACCGCGTCCGCGGAGGCTTCGGCGAAGCTCGCGTTCATGATCTTTCGGATCGTCGTCGCGCAGCGTCCGCAGCGCGGGGCGCAGCCCAGGCAGCGATAGACCTGCGCGGGCGTGCGCGGCCCGCCGGCACCGCCGTTCATGCAGGCCTTGACCTGCTGGTCCGAGAGCACGTTGCAGGAGCAGACGATCATCGTGGCTTCCAGTTTAGAGCCGTTCGAAACTGCATTTCATATCAATGACTTAGCACGGAACGGCCGAGCCCGGCAATCGGGTATCCCCCATACGGGTCGCCACGGAGGCGCGACCGGCGGTCGCGCGGCCTAGCGCGATCGGAGGCGCGCTCGAAGATGCGCCCGCAGACGCGCCGGAGGCGATCGAGGTGCCCGCGCGCGGTGTGCGACGAGCGCTGACGGCCTGCGACGGACACGTTCCGCCGATCGTCACGCGCGCCTGTCGTCCACCCGCCGCGGCCGTTCCGCCTCCGGCAGGTCGTCGTCGTCGAGCACCCGAAGCGCCGCGCCCTCCAGGTCGTCGTACTGCCCCTTCTTGAGCGACCACAGGAAGCCGGCGAGGCCGAGCAGGCCCAAGCCGAGCGCGATGGGGAGGAGGTAGAGGATGATGTTCACGGCGCGGCCTCCTCGAGGCGGGTGCGCACCGCGGCGGCTCGCGGGCGCGCCGTCCCGGAGACGGCCTTTCCCCGCACGCCGCCCTGCGCACGCAGGGCATTCAGCGTCACCACGATCGACGAGCCGGACATCGCGAGCGCGGCGACGAGCGGCGTCACGAACCCCGCGACGGCGATGGGCACGGCGACGAGGTTGTAGAGCGTCGCCAGCCAGAGGTTCTGGCGCATCACCGCGAGCGCGCGGCGGGTGAGCACCACCGCATCGGCCACCGGGCCGAGGCGATCGCCGATGACGAGCGCGTCGGCGCAGGTCTGCGCGAGGTGCGAGGCCGAGATCGGCGAGAGCGAGGCGTGCGCGGCGGCGAGCGCGGGCGCGTCGTTGAGGCCGTCGCCGACCATCAGGACGCGCCGGCCCTCCGCGGTGAGCTGCTCGATCAGCGCCGTCTTGTCGCCGGGCTTGGCGCCGGCGTGCCACTCGCGGACGCCCACCGCGGCGGCGGCGCGGGAGACCGGCCCCTCGCGATCGCCGGAGACGATGAGGACGCGCAGGCCGAGCCGCTCGAGCCGCGCCACGGTGGCGGCGGCGTCCTCCTTGAGCGTCTGGCGCAGCGTGAGCACGGCGCGGCGATCGCCGAGCGAGACCGCGATCGCGGTGGCGTCCGGGTCGGCGGCGAGCACGCGGGCGGCCTCGCCGGCGGCGCCGCAGAAATCCGCCGAGCCGAGCCGCGCCTCGAGACCGTCCAATGTCGCGAGAACGCCACGGCCGGGCTCCTCGCGGGCGCCGGCGAGCGGGCTCGTGTCGAGGCCCTCACGGGAGAGCGCGAGCATGAGCGCCTTGGCGAGCGGGTGCGAGGAGGACTGCGCCAGCCGCGCGGCGAGCGCGACGAGATCGTCGGGCGCGTCCACCCTGTTGGCGATCCGCGCCTCGGGCGTGGTGAGCGTGCCGGTCTTGTCGAGGACGACCGTGTCGCAGGCGGCGATGCGCTCGACGCCGTCGCCGGCGCCGAGCAGCACGCCGGCCTTGAACAGCGCACCCGACACGACGACCTGCACCGCCGGCACGGCGAGGCCGAGCGCGCAGGGGCAGGTGATGATCAGGACCGCGACCGCGGTGAGGATCGCGAAATGCGCATCCGCGCCCCACGCGAGCCAGCCGAGCGCGGTGAGGAGCGCGGTGGCGTGGACGACGGGCGAGTAGAGCCGCGCCGCGCGGTCGGCGATCTGCACGTAGCGCGACCTCGCGAGGAGCGCGGCGTCGAGCAGCTTGTTGACCTCCGCGACGAGCGAGCTCTCGGCGGCGGCGGTCGCGCGCACGACGAGGGCGCCCGAGACGTTGAGCGTGCCGGAATGCACGTGCGCGCCCGGGGCCACCGGCTCGTGCGCCGTCTCGCCCGTGACGAGGCTCGCGTCGATCTCGGAGGTGCCCTCCTCCACCACGCCGTCGACGGCGATGCGGTCGCCGGGGCGCACGGCGACGCGCTCGCCCGCCTTCACCGCGAGGACGGGGATCTCGGTGACGCCGCCGTCGGCGTCGATGCGCCGCGCGGTGTCGCCGCGCAGCGCCACGAGGTTGCCGGCCACCGCGCGGGTGCGCTTGCGCATGGCCTGGTCGAGCACGCGCCCCGCGAGCAGGAAGGCGAGCAGCATCACGGCGGAATCGAAATAGGCGTGCGTCGCCGAATGCGCCGTCTCCCACAGCGACACCCCGACCGCCAGCAGCACGCCGAGCGAGATCGGCACGTCCATGCCGAGCGCGCCGGCGCGGATCGAGCGGGCGGCGGCCTTGAAGAAGGGCTGGCCGGAATAGGCGACCGCCGGGATGGCGATGAGCGCCGAGATCCAGTGGAACAGGTCGCGCGTCTGCGGGTCGATGTCCGAGGCGTTGCCCGACCAGACCGAGACCGACAGGAGCATGATGTTCATCGTCGCGAAGGCGGCGACGCCGAGCCGCGTGAGCAGGTCCTTCGTCTGCGCGCTCTCGAGCGCCTCCTCGCGCGAGGGCGTGAACGGCCAGGCGCGGTAGCCGAGCCGCTCGAGCCGCGCGACGGCCTCGGCGGGATCGCCGTCGGCGTCGAGCTGCAGCGTGAGGCGCCGCGTCGTGTAGTTGAGCCGCGCCGCGCGCAGGCCCGGCGCGCCGGCGACGCCGTCCTCGATCTCGCGGATGCAGGCGGCGCAGGTCACCCCGTCGATCGCGAGGTCGAGGCGGCAGGCGCCCTCCTCGCCCGGGGTGACGAAGGCGGAATAGTCGATGCGGTCGGCTTTCGGGATGCCGGCCGCGAGCGCGGGGGAGACGCTCACGGGATCAATCCACGAGGATGCGATTGCGGGAGCGGAACAGCACCTCGCCGTCCCGCGCGAGCTCGGTGACGAGCGTCCAGCGGCCGGGGCCGGGATCGCCGGCGAACACCGCCTCGTAGTGGCCGAGCCCGGTCTCGACGATCGCGCCCGCCGCGTCGAGGCTCTTGTCGGCGGGCGCCGCGAGCCGTGCCGTCCCGGCGAGCCCGGCGAGCGGAGCGCCGTCCTTGTCGACGACGGCGAAGGCGGCGGCGACCATGCCGTCGTCGCGGCGGGCGACCCGCACGTCGACGCTCCAGCCGCGCGCCCGCTGGGCGGCGCTCTCGGCCAACGTGCCGTTGAACTCCTGGCTCGCGCGGTAGGTGCTGTCGACCTCGAGACCGCGGAAGGTCGAGGAGGCGACGTTGAGCAGGAAGACGTTCATCGTGAAGATGACGCCGAAGAACGCGACGAGGATGGCGAGCACCGCGCGGCCCGTGAGGGGCCGCCCGCCGGGCCGGTAGTCCTGCACGTGGTCCTGGACGAGCCGATCGGGGGAAGTCATGGCTGTCTCGCTCCTGGTATCGGGGGTTCGGGCGCGGTCTCGCGTCAGCGGGGAGGCTGGATGAAGTGGTCGCGGGCGAGCGCGGTCTCGGCGCCGTCGGAGGCGGCGAGGACGAAGGAGACGTCGCGGCTCTCCGGCGTGCCGGGGACGGGCGTCTGCGTGACGAGCACACGCAGCTCGCGCGTCCGGCCGGGGCCGACCACGACCTCGAGCGTGTCCGGATCGAGGTTCGTGGTGCCGATGGCTTCGATCAGCGCGCCGTCGAGCCCCTCCAGCGAGAGCGTGAAGGTCCGCTCCTCAAGCGCCTTGTTGGCGACGCGCACGGTCCAGGCGTTGCGGATCGAGCCGTCGGAGAGGAGCACGTAGACCGGGTTGCGATCGTGCAGCGCCGAGACGCCGAGCGTCGCCCGCACCGCGAGGTGGTAGACCATGAACAGCGAGATGCCGACGATCAGGACCGCGTAGAGGATGGTGCGGGCGCGCACGATCTTCGGCTTCTCCTCGGGCAGGCCCGCCTCGCGACGCTCGAGGTTGTACTCCGAATCGTAGGCGATCAGGCCCTTGGGCCGGCCGATCTTCTCCATCACGTTGTCGCAGGCGTCGATGCACAGTCCGCACTGCACGCAACCGAGCTGCAGCCCGTCGCGGATGTCCACGCCCGTGGGGCAGACGGCCACGCATTGATTGCAGTCGATGCAATCGCCGGCCTTCTCGCCCTTCTCGACGAGCGCCTTGTTCTTCTTCATCGAGCCGCGAGGCTCGCCGCGGTCGACCTTGTAGGTGACGTTGAGCGCGTGCTCGTCGGTGAGCGCCGCCTGGATGCGCGGCCAGGGGCACATGTAGGTGCACACCTGCTCGCGCATGAAGCCGGCGAGCGTGTAGGTCGTGAAGGTGAGGATGCCGATCCAGACGTAGGCGACGGCGGGCGCCTGCAGCGTCGCGAGCTCCCAGACCAGCGTCGGCGCGTCGGCGAAGTAGAGCACCCAGGCGCCGCCGGTCCACCAGGCGATCATCAGCCAGGTGACGTGCTTGCCCGTCGAGCGCGCCACGCGCTCCCCGGTCCAGCCGCCGTTGTAGAGCTTGATGCGCTCGCGCCGGTCGCCCTCGAAGAAGCGTTCGACGGCGAGGAAGAGGTCCGTCCACACCGTCTGCGGGCAGAGGTAGCCGCACCAGACGCGGCCGGCCACCGCGTTCATGAGGAAGAGAATGAAGCTGGCGAGGATGAGCAGGCCCGTGAGGTAGACGATTTCCTGCGGCCAGATCTCGATGAAGAAGAAGTAGAAGCGCCGCGCGGGGAAGTCGATCAGCACCGCCTGGTCAGGCGCGTTCGGCCCGCGATCCCAGCGCACGAAGGGCAGGAGGTAGTAGACGCCGAGCGTCAGGACGAGCACCGCCCACTTGATGCGCCGGAACGTGCCGTCGACCTTCTGCACGTAGAGCTGCCTGCGCTTGGCGTAGAGCGGCCCCTCGATGAGGGTTTCGTCCGGGTGCCTCTCCTCGGCGTGCGCGTCATCGATGCGATGCGCGTCGCGTGCGGGATTCGGTGCTGCCGTGTCGGCCATGGCGGGGGAGCTCGCTGATCCGTCTCGTGCCGCGCACCCTGCCCCGCCGCGCCCGCCGTCGCGTTGATCGGGATCAATGGCCGCGCTGACCCGGACGGACGGGATGTCGCAGCTGTGAACCTCCCGACGCTTTCGACGCGAATTGCGGAGGCGCGGTTCCGGCTACGGAAACCAAAGCGCGATCTCGCGTCTCCTGTCGCGCTCCCCGATCGCATTTCACTTGACCGAATCCCGCAATCCCATATCGTCACGATAAACAACCAATAAGTGATTCGTGCGACTTGCGGCGGGGGGCGACGATCATGGATCTCCAGGGCTGGGATGTCATCACGGCGAGCAACATCGCGGCGGTGAACGCGGTTCTCGCGCATGCGACGTCGACGACGCTGCCGTCGTTCTCCTTCACGAACACGAGCCTCGCGATCTCCATGAAGGGGGATTTCGGGCCCTGGGCGATCCAGCCCGGCGGCTCGGCGAACCGCATCAACCTGATGGTGCCGATCACGTCGGGAACGCTGAGCGCGCCGCAGTTCCGCCAGCCGATCGACCTCGCGGGCGTGCAGCCGATCCTCAACCTCGCCCTCGTCCTGGTCGAGGGCTCGAGCAACGGCACCCAGTCGCTCACCTTCTCGATCGAGACGAACTCGCCGCGCCCGGCCTCGAAGGACGGCGACGTCTACGTCGCCAACCCGGACGCCAGCGCCGGCCACGTCCTGCACGGGCGCGACCCGACGGGACAGGCCGAGCAGATGATCAACGACTGGTTCGGGCAGATCTTCGTCGAAAACAAGGACAAGATCTCCTTCATCTTCGCCACCGTGATCATGAACCCGCAGGGCGAGCCGTGGCTCGCGCCGAAGGCGACGGCGGTGACCTACTTCGAGTCGGTCGACAAGAGCATCCAGGCGCTCGGCATCAAGTCGCTGACGCAGGCGCCGTGGGGGCCGGGCGGGCTCCCGACCGCGGTGGACCCGAGCCTGCTCGCGGCGGGCGACGACTACTTCTTCTCGCTCGCACCGGCGGTGTTCCTGAAGAACCTGCTGATGCCGTCGGTTGTGAAGGCGCTGAACGTGCCGGCCTCGACGCTGCGCTTCAACCCGCCGCCCAACGCCTCGCAGCCGACGGCCTGCTCGATCACGAACACGGCCAACATCCCGATGGGCAAGGTGCACAGCGGGGCGATCGACTACTATCCGTCGCTGACGAGCTACCAGGTCCGGATCAGCGGCAAGCAGATCATCGCCACCGGCGGCGGCCAGTTCGACATCACGGGCCTCCACGACGCCTACGTCACGTTCGACAACCTCACCGTCGTGACCGAGGTGGGCTACGACCCCAAGACCCAGACCGTCACCTTCAACGTGGTGAGCCGGTCCAGTCCCAGCACCGACGAGCACATCCCCTGGTACGAGAAGGAGATCACCTGGATCATACCGGTGATCGGCCTGATCGTGAACGCTGTCATGGACATCGTCGTCGCGACCATCGAGGACGCGGTGACGAACTCTCTGAAGAGCACCGGCCAGCTCTCGATCGACTCGATCCCGGTCGCCACCGCCGTGTGGTCCGGCCTCGAGACCTTCAAGGCGACGAACGCCGAGCTCTCCGACGCCTTCGTGATCCGCGCCACCAACCAGACGTGACCCGCGAGACGTGACCGCCGCGCGCCAGTCCGCGCCGGCGACGCCACCCGACGAGACGACCCGACGTGTGGCTCACCGCGTGAGCGGGCGCACGTCCTGCGCGAGGATTTCTCAATGTCGAACGGAACCAACGGCAACGGCAGCGACGCCGGCAACATCGACCTCATGGGCTGGGACACCGTCTTCGCCCTCCGGCTCGAGGCGCTCAACGCCTCGATCGTGGCGCAGAAGACGACGCCACCGACCTTCGACGGCACCGACACCGCGGGCGGCGCCCACGTCGCCGGCGACTGGAGCGACTGGTCCGTCAAGGGCGGCGAGGGCAACGGCATCATCATGGAATGCCCGATCAAGACCGGCAGCCTGACGTTGCCGGGCAGTGCCCCGGTCAAGCTCGACGGCGGCAACGTCGAGGTCATGATCACGCTCGCCTCCGACAAGGCGTCGCAGGAGATCTCCGATCCCACCGCCAAGCCGGACACGGGCACGACGCACCACTTCAAGGCGAACCAGACGACCGAGGAATTCCAGCGCCCGCGCGTCCAGTCGGTGACCGCACCCGGTCTCTCGGGCGGCGACGTCTACGCGGCGGAGGCCGCGTTCAACGCCTACTACGAGAACAACCTCGCCGCCTTCGACGCGGTCTTCGCCGCCGTGAGGCTCGAGGAGGAGGCGATCGAGGCGGGCAAGCAATGGCTCAAGCCCGTCGTCTCGCTCTACGGCATGGCCTCGGTGCCCGACGACCAGAGCCAGACCTCGTTCGCGCTGCTCAGCCTGACCAGCAAGCCCTCCGGGCCGCTGCCGCAGCAGAACTTCGACATCCGCATGTTCGACGTCTTCTCCAAGACCGCCACGGCGACGAACTCGGTGTTCGCGGTCTCGGCGCCGCTGGCGATGCAGAACATCGTCCTGCAGGCCGCCAAGCAGTGCGTCATGGGCGCCACCGACGACGACTTCCACATCGTCAACGACGGCATCACCGTGGCGAACAAGAACACCCTCAAGTGGGGCAACTTCCAGCTCACCAAGGACGATCCGACGAGCATCGTCGTACCGACGATCGCGCCCGGCGACTTCCAGCTGACGCTCGACGGGATGAACTTCCACCTCTCCATCTCGCAGGCCTCCTTCACGACGCCCGACGGCACCGCCGACGTGAAGCTCACCGCCGACCAGTACTTCAACGTCGAGGCCGCGAAGCTCTCCGACGGCAAGTACTACCTCGTCCCCTCGCCGGGGCTCGGCACCAACTCGATCCGCGCCGACGTCTCCCCCAACAAGGGCTTCGAGATCGCGATGATCATCGAGTCGATCGCGATCGGCATCGCCTTCGGCTTCATCGGCGCCGAGCTCGGCGAGGCGCTGGGCGGCGCGGTCTCCACGGCGACGACGGAGGGCGGCGAGGGCGTCGTCGAGGCCGGCGCGGAGGCGATCGACGACGAGTTCAGCCAGATGTCCGAGGAGGAGATCTCGGCGGCCGAGGACAGCTCGGTGGAGGACGCCACCGAGTCGATCGAGTCCGGCGGCGAGCAGGGCAACAGCCGCACGGGCATCTTCGCCAACAAGTTCAAGGTCTGGGGCGGCGTGCTCGGCGGCATGATGGGCATCCCGATCGGCGTCCTGCCGCAGATCATGACCATGATCTGGAACGACAAGATCACCGAGGGCAACGTACCCACGATCGACGACTTCGCCACCAACTTCTCCGCCGCGATCCAGTGGCCCTACGTGGAGAGCTGGCAGGTCACCGGCGGCACCTTCCGCGCCGCCTTCCTGCTCGGCGGCAGCGCCACGACCACGGGGACGACGGAATGAGCGCCGTCCCGGCCACCACGACGCCGGAAGGCGAGATCTCGACCTTCGGCTGGGACACGGCCTTCGCCGTACGCATCGCCAACGTCAACGCGGCGATCGTGGCGCGCAAGGCCTCTCCCACGGCGTTCTCCTGGACGGACGCGAGCGACCCGAAGGTGACCTGCGAGGGCACCTTCGGCGACTGGAGGCTCGTGCGCGGCGGCGACGGCTCGGGGGTCAACGTCGAGCTGCCACTGAGCGCCGTGACGGGGACCGCCCCGAACGGCGACACCTACGCGCCCTATTCCTGGACCTCCGGGTCGATCACCATGACCGTGCGGCTGCACTTCTTCGACGACGCCACGGACGCGACGGGCAAGAAGAAGCATCTCAAGGTCAAGCCCACGAGCGACGAGCCCAGCGTGCCCGTCGTCGAGGTCTACGGGGTGGACGAGACGATCCTGCCCTCGCCCGCCTGGGCGATGTACTCGATCCAGGCGGCGCTCGTCGCCTGGTGCGAGGCCAACCTCGCGGACTTCGCCTACATCTTCTCGATCGCCGATCTCAACGACGAGGCGGACACGGGGGCGTGGGCGTTCCTCAAGCCCTCCTACGTGTCCTATTCCTACGTCGACGGCCCCGACGACGAGGACGCCTTCCTGGGCGTGCTGGCGATGTGCGGCAAGCGTTCCCCGGCGGGCCTCCAGCAGGTGATCGACAAGCGCATCGTGCCCAAGGGCGTCGAGGGCGCGTTCTGCATCTCGCGCACGCTGATGCTGCAGGACCTGATCGTGCCCTCGCTGCAGCGGATGTGGCCGAACCTGAAGCCCGAGGACCTCGAGATCGGCGACCAGCAGATCCAGCTCAAGCCCAACGTCTCGGTCGACCTGCCGCAGGTCGAGCATCAGGGCAACATGTACACGCCGCAGCTCAAGCAGTTCACCTTCATGATCGAGGGACCGCAGGTCTCGATCGACGCCTATACCGAGACGGACGTGCAGGCGGGCGTGAAGGCCTGGTGCCGATCGACCAACCGCTACACGATCGTCAAGGGCACCAACAAGTCCGGCCAGACCACGCTCGCCTACCAGCGCATCGGCGAGCCGGAGGAGACCCACGGCAACATCGTCGCCGAATGGGTGAAGATCACCGACGCCATCCTGGCGATCGTGCTCGCCATCGCGTTCGCCGTGCTGGCGGTCGTGACCGGGGGCGCGGCGGTGCCGGTGATCGTGGTGATCGGCGCGCTGCTCGTCGGCCTCGTCGGCTTCTCGGCGGAGATCGAGGGCATGATCGCCAACGACGACGCGCCGGCGATCGATCTCCTCCAGGACAACGTCTACGCCCCGATGGTGTGGACCGACAGCCAGGACTTCACCGTCTCCGCCGTTGATCTCGACGGCTCGCTGCGGCTCGCCGGCGCGCTCGGGTTCACGAGCCCCGCCATCGCCGCGACCTGAGGGAGGTCACCACCATGCTCGACACGTTCGGCTGGGATCTCGTCTACGCCACGACGCTCACCGCGGTCGACGCGGCGCTGAAGGCGAGCGGACGGGTTCCCGCCTCCTTCTCCGGTGGCGGCGTCGCGGGGGCCTGGGGCTCCTGGGACCTCGTCCCCGGCGCGCCCTCGAACCGCATCGTCCTCGCCTGCACCGTAGCCTCCGGCACGGCGACGCTCGGCGCGACGCCGCTGGATCTCACAGGCTCGAAGATCAGCGTCGTGATCACGCTCGCGGTCGGCGCGGACGGCACGATCGCGCCCGAGGGCGGGGACGCCGTCGTGCTCGACCGCTACAGCTTCCCGCCCTGCGTCACCGGCGACGACGTCTACGAGGTGGCGAAGGCCTTCCACGCCATCCTGCAGCAGCAGGCGCCCCTCCTCGCCGGCGCCTTCGGCTCGATCTCGACCGGCGTCTCGCTCGCGGCGCCGGCGACGGCGCAGCCCTGGATCGTGCCGACGTCCGCCGCCGTCGCCGTCACGCCGCTGCCCGCCATGGACCCGCGCGGCGCCATCGTGGCGCTCCTCGCCATGACCGAGAACCGCGCGATGAGCGACCTGCAGGTCGCGGTGGACGGGCGTGTGCTCGACGGCGCGCCCCCGGGCTGCGACCGCGCCGTCGCGCTCGGCCCCCATCGGGTGGACGAGGACCTCCTGAAGCCCGCCATCACGGCGATCGTCCAGGGCTCGTCGCTCTCGGACTTCTCCGCCAGCCCCACGGGCACGATCTACAACACCGGGACGATGACCTGGGGGACGTTCACCTACTCGGACTCCGACGGCGGCACGAGCACGATCCACCCGACGATCCCGGCGGGCAATCTCCAGCTCACGCTCAACGGCGCGGTGGCGCACGTCTCGATGTCGAACGTGCACTTCCCCTATCCCGCCTGGCACGGCCCCGGCGAGATCACGGTGGCGATGAACGCCGAGCAGTTCGTG
Source organism: Salinarimonas sp. NSM (assembly GCF_052380005.1). Taxonomy (NCBI): domain Bacteria; kingdom Pseudomonadati; phylum Pseudomonadota; class Alphaproteobacteria; order Hyphomicrobiales; family Salinarimonadaceae; genus Salinarimonas; species Salinarimonas sp. NSM. Next base: position 47,433 of record NZ_JBQTCJ010000005.1, on the reverse strand, counting down.
ACGATGGGAATCGTGCGCCGCGACGACGGCCATCTCGTGATCGCCGAGGTCGCCGACCCGGTGCAGAGCTTCCACGTCACGGTCATCCCCGATCACGACGTGCAGGCCTTCCAGATCGCGGTGAACGTCACGCTCCAGGTGCTGTTCGCGGTGATCGGCGGCGCCCTCGACTCGGCGGCCGGCGCGGCCGAGAACGCCGCCGCGGAGTCGGTCGAGGAGGAGGCGAGCGGCCAGCTCGTCTCGGACTTCGAGGACGAGGAGATCCAGGGGCTGCTCGACGGCCACGCCAGCGAGGAGGACCTCGAGCGCGCCGAGGAGGATGCCGGCCAGCAGGCGGGCGAGGCCGTCGCCAACGGCGCGAACGCCGGCTGGGTGCAGAGCTTCAAGTCGGCGATCATGGCCAACCGCAGCAAGATCCTGCTCAAGATCATCGAGAAGGCGGTCGAGATCCCCGCCGGCAAGATCGTCGACGTCGCGGTGGCGCTGGCCAGGCGCCAGTACGACCAGCTGCCGACGATCGATCCGCTCGCCGTCGACGCCGCGCTGCCGGTCACCTGGGCCGATCGGGGCGGAATCGTCTTCGAGGGCGGCAAGGTCGACGGCGCCATCGTCTTCTGGGGCATGTCGACGAGCGCCTCCAAGGCGCTGCGGGGAGAGGGATCATGAGCCATCCGATCACGCTGACGGCGACGCTCGCCGTCGACCCGGGCAAGGCGCAGGCGGCGGAAGCCGCCCGCGACGAGGTGGCCGCGGCCGTCGGCGGAGGCGGCGACCTCGCCCTCACCGCCGGCTGGGAGGACGGCAACGCGATCATGACCATCCGCGTCGGCGCCGCGTCCCAGGCGGCGGTCGACCGGCATCTGAAGGAGCACGGGCCGCTCTACGCCGCCTTCGACGGCGTCGCGACGGTGACCGGCGTGCGCGTCGAGGGCACGGTCGACGACGCGACGCTCGCCTCGCTGAAGCGCCTCACCTCCGTGGTCGAGACCGCGTGAACGGCGCCCGCGTCGCGATCGTCACGGGCAACGTCGTCCCTGCGGACGCGGCCGGGCTGAAATACGCGCGACTCGGCCCGATCGGCGTCGCGGCCGCGCGCGCCTATGCCGCGCGCCAGGGCTACGCGTTCCGCGACACGCTCCCCGATGTCCGCCCGCGGCCGGCGTGCTGGGCGAAGATCCCGGCGCTGCTGGCCGCGCTCGAGACGCACGAGTGGGCGGTGTGGGTCGATGCCGACGCCGTCGCGCTCGCGCCGGCGCGCGACCTCGCCGACGTCCTCGACGGCGACGCGGACGTCGTCGCGCAGGACCCCGACGCCTTCTTCGCCGATCTCGGCCTGGACCCCGCGCTCGGGCGCGCCTCCCAGCCGCTGCACACCTGCGTCTTCGCCCTGCGCGCTGGCACCTATGCCCGTGCCCTGCTGCGGGACGCCTGGGCGATGACGCAGTTCGTCAAGCCCGCGATCCCCTGGAACGGAGTCGGCGAGCAGGAGGCGATCAACGCGATCCTCAAGCGCCGCCCGCCGGAGCCCGGCCGCATCCGCTGGGTCGCCGACCTCCAGGCGCCGCCGCGGCTCGCCGGGGCGCCGACTCGGTTCGTGCACTTCTACGGCGACCGCGCCACGCCCCTCGTGCCGGAGGCGGTGGCGGCGCGGGTGCTCGACGCCTTCGCCGCGGCGGTCGCCGCCGGGCGCGGACGCGACTGCGACCTCGGCCTCGTCCATCTGTGCGCAATCCAGAAGTCGGCGCCCGGCGGGCCGATCGACCGCGGCGGGCCGGAGCGCTTCGGCTACGACCCCGACGCGCTGCTGGCTGCGGCGCGCCCGTTCATGGCGGAGGCGGCGGCGTGATCGCGGTCCACCCGCTCGTCGAGGCGCCCCGCGCGCCGCACGTCGTCTTCCTGCACGGGCTCGAGGGCGACGCCTTCGCGAGCTGGGGGCCGCGGGAGCGCCCCGGCGTCTTCCAGGCCCGCCTGTCCGCGGCGCATCCCGGCTGCGCGACGACGACGATCGGCTACCCGGCGAGCGTCGCCCGCTTCAAGAGCGACCCCGCCTTCACCCTCGCGCCGATCGAGGCAGCCTTCGGGGAGGCGCTCGACGGGCTCCTGGCGGAACGCCCCGCCGCGATCTTCGTCGGCTATTGCCTCGGCGGCCTCCTCGCCGCGCTGGCGCTGCGGGCGCGGACTGCGCGCGGGCGGCTCCCGCCGACGTTGCTCTTCCTGATGGATGCGCCCCTGCTCCTGCCCGAGCGCGGCGACCCCTATCCCGAGATCGGCGCGGGGCTCGGCCTGACCGTCGCGGACATGGCGGACCTCGCGCGATGGCTGCGCGGCGAGGCTGGTGCCGTGGGCATCCGGCTCGTCTCCATCCTGAGCGAGGCGCCCGGCTGGCTCGCGCCCTACGGCCGCGACGCCGCCTCCCCGCCCGCCCCGCTCCACGTCGTCCCCGGCGACCATTTGGCCCTCGCGGCGGCACCGGCGACGGGCGACTTCGCCCCGCTCGCGGTGGTGAGCGGGGCGATCGTGGCGTTCCTGGCGGAGGTGCTCGCCGCGGATCAGGCCGGCCAGAGGAACCAGAGATACGCCATGTAGCCGCCGATCAGCACGCCGCCCTCCCAGCGCGCGATGCGTTTGCCCGTGAAGGCGAAGAGCAGCATCAGCAGCGTCACGCCCACCATCACCGGTGCGTCGAACCGTGCGATCTCGGCGGGGATGTCGACGGGGGCGATGAGCGCGGTGACGCCGCCGATGCCGAGGATGTTGTAGATGTTCGAGCCGACGATGTTGCCGAAGGCGACGTCGGCCTGGCGGCGCAGCGCCGCGACGACGGAGGTGACGAGCTCCGGCAGCGAGGTGCCGACCGCGACCACGGTGAGCCCGATCACCGTCTCGGAGATGCCGAGCCCGCGCGCGAGCTCGGTCGCGCCGTCGACGAGGAGCTTGCCGCCGCCCACCACGAGGACGAGGCCCGCGAGCGCGAGCAGGATCGGCCCGAGGAGCCCGCCGCCCTTTTCGGCGGGGTCGGGCACGAGCGCGTCGTCGGCGCCCTGCGTCGCCGCCGCCTTGTCGTAGAGCGCGCCGTGGTCCGGCGCGGGCACCACCGCACGCTCCTGCCGGAACGCCGTCCAGATGTAGAGCGCGAGGCCCGCGACGAAGGCGGCGCCGACCACCCGGTCGAGCGGCCAGACGAAGGCGAGCGCGGCGAAGAGCACGGCGACCACGAGCGCAACCACGCCGTCCCGGGTGAGAGCGCGCGATTGGATCGCGATCGGGGCGATCAGCGCCGAGATGCCGAGGATCAGCAGGATGTTGGCGATGTTGGAGCCGACGATGTTGCCGATGGCGATGCCCGGCGCGCCGGCGAGGGAGGCCTGGACGGAGGTGACGAGCTCGGGCGTCGAGGTGCCGAAGCCGACCAGCGTGAGGCCGATGACGAGAGGCGAGACGCCGAGCCGCGTCGCGGCCTTGACCGCGCCGCGCACCAGGAGGTCGCCGCCGAGAACCAGCAGGACGAGGCCCCCGAGAACGAGGAGAAGGGTGACTGTCATGGAGATGCACCAATGACGGGGGTGGGCGAAAGCCCGTCCGCGAACAGCCGCCGTCTCGCGCGTGCGCGCACGGCCGCCGGCTGATCCCGAACGAGGGAACAGCTCCGACATCGCGGACGGGGGACATCCCGTTCCGCCAGAGGGGCCCGGCGCTGTAGCGAGCGTCAGATGGCGGGGTAACGCGAATTGCGCAAGGGGCGAACGGGAATTGAGATACGCTCATCGCGAAGGACGGAGCCATCATGCCCATCGAGAAGATCGCCTTTCCCGGACACGACGGCCAGACGCTCGCCGCGCGCCTCGATCGGCCGCCCGGCCGGCCGCGCGCCTATGCGCTGTTCACCCATTGCTTCACCTGCTCGAAGGATCTCGCGGCGGCGCGCCGGATCGCCGCCGCGCTCGCCGATTCGGGCATCGCCGTCCTGCGCTTCGACTTCACCGGGCTCGGCCACTCGCAAGGCGAGTTCGCCAACACGAGCTTCACGACGAACGTCGCCGACCTCGTCCTCGCCGCCGACCACATGCGCGCCACGCTGGAGGCGCCCGCGATCCTCATCGGCCATTCGCTCGGCGGGGCGGCGACGATCGCGGCGGCGGCGCGGATCCCGGAGGCGAAGGCGGTCGTCACCATCGGCGCGCCGGCGGAGCCCGCGCACGTGACGCACACGCTGGGCGCCTCGCTCGAGGCGATCGAGCGCGAGGGCTCCGCGCGGGTGAGCCTCGCCGGGCGCGACTTCACCATCACCCGCGACTTCGTCGAGGACGTGCGCGAGGCGAGCCTGCGTGCGGCGCTGGCGGACCTGCGCAAGGCGCTCCTCGTGCTCCACGCCCCGCGCGACGAGACGGTGGGCATCGAGAACGCGAGCGCGATCTTCCTGGCCGCCAGGCACCCCAAGAGCTTCGTCACGCTCGACGACGCCGACCACCTGCTGACCCGCGCCGAGGACGCGGAATACGCCGCCTCCGTCATCGCCGCCTGGTCCGCGCGCTACCTGCCGCCTCCGGCGGACGAGGAGACCGCCGCGCGCCACGAGGGCGTGGTGCGGGTGAGCGAGGATTCGCCCGCGGGCCTCCTCCAGCACGTGTCGGTGGACGGGCGCTTTCCCCTGATCGCCGACGAGCCGCGCGCGCTGGGCGGCTCGGATCTCGGGCCGACGCCCTATCAGTACCTCTCGGTGGCGCTCGGCGCCTGCACGGCGATGACGCTGCGGATGTACGCCCGGCGCAAGAAGCTCGCGCTGGAGAGCGTCGTCGTCGACGTCGGCCACGACAAGGTCCACGCGACGGACAGCGCCGACGCCGAGGCCGGCAGCCATCGCCGCGCCGACCGCTTCGTGCGCCGCCTGCGCATCACGGGCGACCTGTCGCCCGCCGAGCGCGCCCGCCTCGTGGAGATCGCCGACATGTGCCCCGTGCACCGCACGCTGGAGCACGCCTCGGTGATCGAGACGCTGGAGGAGGAGTAGGATCGGACGTACGAAACGCCGATGCCGATGCTCTCCCCTCTCCCTCGTGGCTGGTCGATGCACACATTGCAGGCGTCGTGCCGAGGTACGGACCCCGCGACGCGAGGCACAGGCCTTCTTCTTCCCCTACGGGGAAGGACAGGGGGGTGCCGGCGCGGGTCGTCCAGAGCCGGCGCGGGCGATGGAGATTTGTGAACCGACCAGCCCTGAGGGGACGGACATCGAGATGCCGAGATCGGAGAGATCGCCATGACCGAAGCCGAAGCCGAAGCCGCCGCTGTCGACGCCTGGTTCGCCGACACCCTAGCCCTCTCCGATCCCGCCCTCGACGCTGCGCTCGCCGCCAACGTCGACGCAGGGCTCCCGGCGATCGACGTGTCGCCGGCGCAGGGCAAGCTGCTGCATCTCCTCGCGCGGATGGCGGGCGCCCGACGCATCCTCGAGATCGGTACGCTCGGCGGCTACTCGACGATCCACCTCGCCCGCGCGCTGCCCGAGGGCGGGCGCGTAACGACGCTCGAGGTCGACCCGAAGCACGCCGAGACGGCGCGCGCCAATCTCGCCCGCGCCGGAATGGCCGAGCGCGTCGACATCCGCGTCGGGCGCGCGCTCGACACGCTCGCCGCGCTGGAGGCGGAGGGCGCGGGGCCGTTCGACCTCGTCTTCGTCGACGCCGACAAGCCCTCGAACCCGCACTACCTCGCCAGCGCCCTGCGCCTCTCGCGCCCCGGCACGGTGCTGATCTTCGACAACGTCGTGCGCGAGGGCGCCGTCGTCGACGCCGCGAGCACGGACGCGTCGGTCGTGGGCACCCGCGCGGTGATCGAGACGATCGGCCGCGAGAAGCGGCTCACGGCCACCGCGATCCAGACGCTGGGCGTCAAGGGCTGGGACGGGTTCGCCCTGGCGATCGTGGGCGAGGCCTGATAACGCTGCGCGACACCGGCGCCCACGGGCGCCGCCGAGATCGGCCGGCGGAAGGGAGCTGCGCTCGTGAACACCGTGATGCGGCTCGCGGTGGGGAGCATCGCCGTGGGCGTGCTCGTCCTGGGGCTGAAGCTCGCGGCCTGGTGGCTGACCGGGTCGGTCGCGCTCTACTCGGATGCGCTCGAGAGCATCGTCAACGTGGCGGCCGCAGTCGCGGCGCTCGTCGCCGTGTGGCTCTCCTCCAAGCCCGCCGACCGCAACCACCCCTACGGCCACCACAAGGCGGAGTACTTCTCCGCCGTGATCGAGGGTGTGCTGATCATCCTCGCCGCGCTCTCGATCGCGCACGCGGCCTATGGGGCGCTGTCGGCGCCGCACATGCCCGAGTTCGGGCCCGTCGGCCTCGCCGCCAACGCGCTCGCGAGCGTGATCAACGGGGTCTGGGCGGCCGTACTGATCCGGGCCGGCCGCACCCGCCGCTCGCCGGCGCTCGCGGCGGACGGGCGCCACCTCCTCACCGACGTCGTGTCCTCCGTGGGCGTGCTCGCGGGCGTCGCGCTCGCCGCGCTGACGGGATGGCTGATCCTCGACCCGATCCTGGCGCTGCTCGTCGCCCTCAACATCCTCTGGTCGGGCTGGCAGCTGGTGAAGTCGTCGGTGTCGGGCCTGATGGACGAGGCGGTCGCGCCCGAGGAGCTCGGCGCGATCCGCGACGTGATCTCCCGCCACGCCGACGGCGCGCTCGAGGCGCACGACCTGCGCACCCGCCAGGCCGGGCGCGTGACCTTCATCGACTTCCACCTCGTCGTGCCCGGCGAGATGACCGTGTGCGAGGCCCACGAGATCTGCGACCGGATCGAGGGCGGGCTCCGGACGGCCGTCGGCGAGGCGGTGATCACGATCCACGTCGAGCCCGAGGACAAGGCCAAGCACACCGGCGTGCTCGTGCTGTGAGCAGAGGCCGAAGACGCGACCGCATCCGCCCGAGATCCGCCGACGCTCTCCCCTTCCCCTCGTGGGGAGGTGCCGGGGGTGGGGGGCGTGGGGGGCGTGCGGAACTCACAAGACGCCGATGCCGCGCGACGGTGGCTGGGGCCTGCATCGACACCGTGCTCCCTCCAGCGGCACCCCACATCCCCCGCCCCTCTCCACGAGGGAGAGGGGAGCTCCCGATCGCAGGCCTGAAGCGTCGACGACGTCTTCGTACTGGCAGCCGCTTCCTTCCGGGTCCGAGCAGCCCCGCTCACCCCGTCCGCCGCGCCGCCGTCGCCGACATGCCGGCCTCGAGGCCGCGCAGCCTGCGCTCGCGCTCGCCGACGTAGGCACGCGTCATCGGAACGACGTCGTTGCGGCGGGTGAGCTGGAGCTGGAAGACGACGAGGTCCTCGTAGCGGAAGGCGGCCTCGCAGCTCGCGAGGTAGAACTCCCACATCCGGCAGAAGCGCTCGTCGAGGAGCCGCGCCGCCTCCTCGCGCCGTGCCAGGAAGCGCTCGCGCCAGGCCCGCAGGGTCTCGGCGTAGTGCAGCCGCAGGACCTCGACGTCCGCGAGCCGCAGGCCCGCGCGCTCGATCGCGGGGATCATCTCCGACAGGGCGGGGATGTGGCCGCCGGGAAAGACCCAGCGGGTGATCCAGGGGTTGGTCGGGCCGGGCTCGCCGGTCGAGCCGATCGTGTGGAGCAGCATCACGCCGTCCTCGCACAGGAGCCGGGCCGCCGTGTCGAAGAATTCCCGGTAGTGCGCCGGGCCGACATGCTCGAACATGCCCACCGAGACGATCCGGTCGAAGCGCCCCTCCACCCGGCGGTAGTCCTTCAGCGCGACGTCGATGCGGCTCGAGAGCCCCTGCCGGACGGCGCGCGCGCGCGCCATCTCGTACTGCTCGGTGGAGAGCGTCACGCCCGTCACTCGCCCGGCTCCGGCGACGCCCGCGAGGTAGAGCGCGAGCCCGCCCCAGCCGCAGCCGATGTCGAGCACCTCGTGACCCGGATCGACGAGGAGCTTGGCCGTGAGGTGCCGCTTCTTGGCGAGCTGCGCCTCGTCCAGGCTCTGGCCGGGCCGCTCGAAATAGGCGCAGCTGTATTGCCGGTCGGCGTCGAGGAAGAGGTCGTAGAGGCGGTGATCGAGGTCGTAGTGGTGGTGTACGTTCGCCCGCGCCCGCCGCTCGCCGTTGCGGGCGAACAGCGCGAGCACGGCCCGCCGCAGCCGGCGCACGAGCCGCGTGCCCCACACGCCCCGTCCGCCCGGGCGCCCGCGCATCAAGAGCGCGAGGAGATCGTAGATCGAGCCGCGATCGAGGACGAGGCGGCCCTCCATGAAGAGCTCGCCGAGCTTCATCTCGGGATAGAGGACGAGCGCGCGCTGCGCGGCCTCGTCGGTGAGGCGCATCGTCACCGCGGGCTCGCCCGCGCCGTCGCCCGACACGAAGCGATTGCCGGACGCGGTGACGACCTCCAGCCGGCCGCCGCGGACGGCGATGTCGCACAGCTTGCGCAACAGGAGTTCCATGACCTCCCCCGCGAATGATCGTCGCAGGAGAAGAACGCCACGGCACCCGATCGGTTTCCGAGAGCGCGCGCGGCGCGTCAGGAGGTCCCGAACACCCGCGCGAAGATCGTATCGACGTGCTTGAGATGATACCCGAGGTCGAACAGCGCCTCGAGCTCGGCCCCGGAGAGCTTCGCCGAGACCTCCGGGTCGGCCTTCAGCAGCGTCAGGAAGTCCCCCTCACCGCGCCAGACCGGCATCGCGTTGCGCTGGACGAGCGCGTAGGCGTCCTCACGCGAGACGCCCTTCTGCGTCAGCGCGAGGAGCACGCGCTGGGAATGGATCAGGCCGCCGAGCCGATCGAGGTTCGCCTGCATGCGCTCGGGATAGATCAGGAGCTTGTCGACGACGCCCGTGAGGCGTGCGAGCGCGAAGTCGAGCGTGATGGTGGCGTCCGGGCCGATCATGCGCTCGACGGAGGAGTGGGAGATGTCGCGCTCGTGCCAGAGCGCCACGTTCTCCATCGCCGGCAGGCAGTAGGCGCGCACCATGCGGGCGAGCCCGGTCAGGTTCTCGGTCAGCACCGGGTTGCGCTTGTGCGGCATCGCCGAGGAGCCCTTCTGGCCCGCCGAGAAGTACTCCTCGGCCTCCAGCACCTCGGTGCGCTGGAGGTGGCGGATCTCGGTCGCGAGGCGCTCGACGGAGGAGGCGATCACGGCCAGCGTGGCGAAGAACATCGCGTGCCGGTCGCGCGGGATCACCTGCGTCGAGACGGGCTCGGGGGAGAGCCCGAGCTTCTCCGCGACGTAGTCCTCCACCCGCGGATCGATGTTGGCGAAGGTGCCGACGGCGCCCGAGATGGCGCAGGTCGCGATCTCGGCGCGGGCCGCGACGAGACGCGCCCGGCAGCGGGCGAACTCCGCATGCGCCTGGGCGAGCTTCACCCCGAAGGTCGTCGGCTCGGCGTGGATGCCGTGCGAGCGGCCGATGGTCGGCGTGAGCTTGTGCTCGCGGGCACGCCGCTCGAGCGCGGCGAGCAGCGCGTCGAGATCGGCCAGCAGGATGTCGGAGGCCCGCACGAGCTGGACCGAGAACGTGGTGTCGAGCACGTCCGACGAGGTCATGCCCTGGTGCACGAAGCGCGCCTGCGGCCCCACGATCTCGGCGAGATGCGTGAGGAAGGCGATCACGTCGTGCTTGGTCTCGCGCTCGATCGCGTCGATGCGCGCGACGTCGAAGGTCGCGGCCGCGCCCTTCTCCCAGATCTCGGCGGCGGCCTCCTTCGGCACCACGCCGAGCTGCGCCAGCGCCGAGGTCGCGTGCGCCTCGATCTCGAACCAGATCCGGAACTTCGTCTCCGGCGACCAGAGCGCGGTCATCTCGGGGCGGGAATAGCGCGGGACCATGGGGCGTCATCCTCTCGGGCGGGAGGCGTGCGCCGTAGCACGCCGAGGCCCGGGGGTGAAGCCGCCGGCCCGCCTCACGTCGACGTGAGCCCGCCCCGCGACGCTTGCCACGGGGGCCGAGTGGCGGTAGCGAACGGGTCGGAGCCCGCCGCATGACGCGCATCGAACGCTACATCTTCGGAACCGTGCTCGGCGCGTTCCTCACGATCCTCGTGGGGCTCACCGGCGTGATCTGGATCACGCAGGCGCTGCGCGAGCTCGACCTGATCACCGGCAAGGGCCAGACCTTCGTCATCTTCCTGGTGGTCACCGGGCTGTCCCTGCCCGCGCTCGTGACGGTGATCGCGCCGGTGGCGCTGTTCATCGCCTCGATCCACACGCTCAACAAGCTCAACGGCGATTCCGAGTGGGTCGTCGCCGCAGCGGCGGGCATGTCGCCCTGGCGGATGATGCGCCCCTTCGCGGTGCTCGGCGGGATCGTCGCGGTCGTGGTCGCGCTCAACACGCTGTGGCTCATGCCCGCGAGCTTCGCGCAGCTGCGTCATCTCATCACGCAGATCCGTGCCGACTTCGTCGCGAACCTGGTCCGCGAGGGGCAGTTCACCGAGCTCGACAGCGGCATCACCTTCTCCTACCGCGACAAGGCGGGGGACGCGCTGCTCGGCGTCTTCCTGCAGGACCGGCGCGACCCGCAGCGCACCGTCGTCTACGTCGCCGAGCGCGGCATCGCCGCCGACCTCGAGGACGGGAGCTACCTGCTGCTCGAGTCCGGCAGCATCCATCGCCAGCAGGCGGAACGCCAGGACGGCTCGATCGTCACGTTCGAGCGCTACGCCGTCGACCTCGCCGCCTTCGGCCCGGAGCAGGCGGCGATCCTCTACAAGCCGCGCGAGCAGTCCACAGGCGCGCTGTTCGCGCCCGACCCGGACGATCCCTACTACCGCGCGGTGCCCGGGCGCTTCCGGGCGGAGCTGCACGACCGGCTCACCGCGTGGCTCTACCCGCTGGCGGGCGTCGCCATCGCCTTCGCCGCGCTCGGGCAGGCGGTGACCACGCGCCAAGGGCGCGGGACCGCGATCGCCGCGGCGGTGATCGGGATGGTCCTGGTGCGCGTCGCGGGCTTCGCCGCCTCGAGCGCCGCGGTCGGGTCGGCGGCGGCGGTGGCACTCGTCTGGGCCGCACCGATCGCGGGGATCTTGATCCCGCTGTGGATCGCCATGCGCCCGCAGCAGAGCGCCGCGCTGACCGCGCGCCTGTCCGGCGGGCTCGCGCGCCTCGCGCCGGCGCGCCTGCTCGCCACCGCCCGGAGGGCGTGATGCTCGTCGGCGCGACCTTCGGCTCCTATCTCGCGGCGCGCTTCCTGCGCACGATCGGCGGCGTGTTCCTCACGGTCTTCCTGCTCGTCTACACGCTCGATTTCGTCGAGCAGATGCGCCAGGCCGGCGACAGCGCCACCGTGGGAGCCGTCGACGTCGCGGTGCTCTCGCTCCTGCGCTCGCCGGCGATCGCCGAGCAGGTCCTGCCCTTCGCCGTGCTGTTCGGGGGGATGATCACACTGCTCAACCTGTCGCGCAAGCTCGAGCTCGTCGTCGCTCGAGCCGCCGGCGTATCCGCCTGGCAGTTCCTCCAGCCCGGCATCGTCGTGGCGCTGGCCGTCGGCGTGTTCGCGGTCTTCGTCTACAACCCGCTCGCCGCGGCGCTGAAGCAGGAGGCGAGTGCCCGCGAGGCGGTGCTGTTCGCCCGCGACCCCGGCATCGCGGCGGCGCAGAACGTCTGGATCCGCCAGCGCAGCCCCGAGGGCACCGCCATCATCCGCGCCGAGGCCGCCGTCGAGGGCACGACGCGGCTGTCGCGCCCGACGATCTTCGTCTTCGACCTGCAGGGGCGCTTCCGCGAGCGGATCGAGGCGCGCGAGGGCGAGCTGCGGCAGGGCCGCTGGGAGCTGCTGGACGCGCGGGTGACGGCGCTCGACGTCGAGCCGCAGAGCTACGATCGCTACGAGCTGGCCTCGAGCCTCGACCCGGGACAATTGCGCACGAGCTTCACGCCGCCCGAATCGGTACCCTTCTGGAACCTCGACGACGTGGCGGCGCAGACGGAGCTCGCCGGGCTCGACGCGACGCGCTACCACCTCCAGCGCGAGGCGCTGATGGCGCGCCCCCTCCTGTTCGTCGCCATGATCCTGGTGGCGGCATCCGTTTCCTTAAGATTCTTCCGATTTGGTGGCGTAGGCCAGATGGTTCTGGGTGGCGTCGCCGCGGGATTCCTGCTTTATGTGGCCACCGAGCTGATGGAGGATCTCGGCGGCTCGGGGCTGGTGGGAACCACGCTCGCCGCCTGGTTTCCGGCTGTAGTAGGGAGTTTGCTCGGCGTGCTGGTGCTCTTGCACAAGGAGGACGGCTGATGGTCGCCCCCACGGCTCGCCGGCCTCGAAGGGTGGGACGAGTGACGGTCGGACAAGCGCGCAAGGCCCTGGCGCACATGGCCCTGGCGACGGCGCTCGTGGCCGTGCTCTCGCACGTGCCGGCCTACGCGCAGGGCACGGGTCCCGATCCGATCGCCGGCCAGGTGGCCGCGAACCCGGACGCGCGCCTCCTCGTGGAGGCGGACGAGCTCGTCTACGACAACGATCGCAACACCGTCGCCGCCGTCGGCAACGTCGAGATGAACTACGACGGCCGTACGCTGCAGGCCGATCGCGTCACCTACGACCGCAACACCGGCCGCGTCTTCGCCCAGGGCAACGCCCGGCTCACGCAGGCCGACGGCACCGTCGTCACCGGCGACCGGTTCGAGCTCACCGAGGACTTCCGCTCGGGCTTCATCGACTCGCTGCGCGTCGAGCAGCCGGTCGTCGACGCGGGCCGCGCCGCGACCGGCCGCTTCACCGCGCCGCGGGCGGAGCGGATCGAGGGCGAGCAGACGGTGTTCGAGCGCGGCACCTACACGACCTGCGAGCCCTGCGCCGACAACCCGAGCCGTCCGCCGCTGTGGCAGGTCAAGGCCGCGCGCATCATCCACGACACCGAAGAGAAGACGATCTACTACGAGAACGCGACCGTCGAGTTCGCGGGCGTGCCGATCGCCTACATCCCCTACTTCTGGTCGCCGGACCCGTCGGTGCGCCGCAAGACTGGCTTCCTCACGCCGACGCCGATCGTCTCGCAGACGCTCGGGACAGGCGCGCGGGTGCCGTTCTTCATCAATCTCGCGCCGAACTACGACCTCACCCTGCGCCCCGCCTACTTCGACCGTCAGGGCTTCCTCGCCGACGTGCAGTGGCGCCACCGGTTGATGACGGGCTCCTACTCGATCCGCGCCGCCGGCATCTTCGAGAACGATCCCGCCGCGTTCGACCGCAGGGAGCCGCCGGAGGGCTTCGACGAGAGCCGCGGCATGATCGAGAGCGTCGGCCGCTTCACGATCAACCCGCGCTGGTCCTTCGGCTGGGACGTCACGCTGGTGTCGGACCGCTTCTTCCTCTCCGACTACGGCCTCGGCAACGCCTCCATCAGCGCGATCTCGACCTACCGCAGCGAGGCGATCTCCTCGCTGTTCCTCACGGGCGTCGGCGAGCGCTCCTTCTTCGAGGCGCGGGGCTACTACTTCAAGGGCCTCTCCGCCGTCGACTTCCAGAAGCACCAGCCGCTCGTCCACCCGGTGCTCGACTACGATCGCCGCTTCGAGGCGCCCTGGGCGATCGGCGGCGAGATCGGCGTCACCGCCAACCTGACGAGCCTCTCGCGCGAGGCGGCCCAGTTCCAGGGCGTGAACAGGAACGAGACGCTCATCGTCACGCCGGGGCTCCAGGCGAACTACCCGACCTGCCTCGTCTACGACCGCGACTGCCTCGCCTTCGGCCTCTCGGGCGCGTACACGCGCGCGTCCATCGAGACGAGCTGGCGGCGCCGCTTCGTCGACGATTGGGGCCAGGCCTGGACGCCCTTCGCCTACGCCCGCGCCGACGCGATGTGGTTCTCGCCGAACCTAACCGGCTTCCAGAACGCCAACGTGGCCACCTTCACCGGCAGCGACGACGATTTCCACGCGCGCGTCATGCCGGGAATCGGGCTCGAGTACCGCTTCCCGCTGGCGGGCGACCTGCTCGGCGGGACGCAGGTCGTCGAGCCGATCGTCCAGGTCGTGGCGCGGCCGGACGAGACGCTCGTCGGCAAGTTCCCGAACGAGGACGCGCAGAGCTTCGTCTTCGACGACACCGGCCTGTTCGAGTGGGACAAGTTCACCGGCTTCGACCGCAGCGAGGGCGGCGTGCGCGGCAATTACGGGCTGCAGTACACCTATTCCGGCGACGGCGGCCTCTACCTCAACGCCATGCTGGGCCAGTCCGTCCACCTCGTGGGCCGCAACGCCTTCGCGCAGCGTGGGCTCCTCGACATCGGCTCAGGCTCGGGGCTCGAGGACCGCTTCTCCGACGTGGTCGGGCGGCTCGAGTTCAGCCCGTTCACCGGCCTGCGCGCCGGCGCGCGCGCGCGGTTCGACAAGGACGACTTCTCGGTCCAGCGCTTCGAGGCGGACATGACCGGCAGGGTGGGCCCGCTCACCGCGACGGTGCTCTACGCCCGGCTCTCGCCCCAGCCGGAGCTCGGCTACACGACGGCGCGCGAGGGCATCAGCGCGTCGAGCACGCTCTACCTGACGCGGAACTGGTTCGTCACGGGCGACATCGACGTCGACCTCGACAAGTACCGCAACGACACGAGCCGCGGCCTCGATTCCGACGCGATCACGGCGATGACGATCGGCGGCGGCTACGAGGACGAATGCACGATCTTCACGGTGCAGCTCACCTCGAAGCCGATCGCCGGCGCCACGGGTGGCCAGCGCTACAATCGTACGCTCCTGGCACGGCTCGAGCTGCTGACGCTCGGCGAGGTCGGCTTCCGGCAGGATCTCTCGCAGGACCCGCTCGGCCGCAATCAGAGGCAGTGATCGCATGGCGAGCTCCCCGCCGCGTCCCCTCGCGCTGACGCTCGGCGACCCCGCTGGGATCGGGCCGGAGATCGCGCTGGCGGCCTGGCGCTCCCGCGCGGCACACGGGCTCGCCCCGTTCGCGCTGATCGGCGACGTGGATCATCTCGCCGGCGTGGCGCGTGCCCTGGGCATCGCCGTGCCGGTCCGGGCCATCTCCGCGATCGAGGAGGCGCCCGCCCTCTTCGACGAGGCGCTGCCCGTGCTCCCGCTCGAGGCGGGCGTCCGCGCCGAGCCCGGCCGGCCGGATCCGGCGAACGCACCCGCCATCCTCGAATCGATCGAGCGCGCCGTCGCGCTGGCACGCGCGGGCCGCGCGGGCGCGGTCGTCACCTGCCCGATCGCCAAGGCGGTGCTCTACGAGGCGGGCTTCGCCCATCCCGGCCACACCGAGTTCCTCGCCGCGCTCGCCGCCGAGCCCGGCGCGCAGCCGCCGCTCTCCGTGATGATGCTGTGGAGCGAGGGCCTCGCGGTGGTGCCGGTGACGGTGCACATCGCGCTCGCCGACGTACCGAAGGCGCTCACCGCCGAGCGCATCCTCGCCGTCGCCCGCATCGTGGCGCGGGACCTGCGTGTTCGCTTCGGCATCGCCGCCCCGCGGCTCGCGCTCGCGGGGCTCAACCCGCATGCCGGCGAAGGCGGCGCCATGGGCCGCGAGGAGATCGAGACGATCGCCCCGGCGATCGCGACGCTGCGGGCGGAAGGCATCGACGCCTCGGGTCCCCACCCCGCCGACACGCTGTTCCACGCCCGCGCGCGGACGCGCTACGACGTCGCGCTCGCGATGTACCACGACCAGGCCCTCGTCCCGATCAAGACGATCGCTTTCGACGAGGCGGTGAACGTCACGCTGGGCCTGCCCTTCATCCGCACCTCGCCCGACCACGGCACGGCCTTCGACATCGCCGGGCGCGGCGTGGCGCGACCCGACAGCCTCGTCGCCGCGCTCGCCCTCGCCGGCCGGCTCGCCCGCGGCGTGCGAGGGAGGCCGGGCGGGGCGGCCGAGCCGTGAGCGGCGCCATCGACGACCTGCCGCCGCTGCGGGAGGTGGTGCGGGACTTCGACCTCGCGCCCAAGAAGCAGCTCGGCCAGAACTTCCTGTTCGACCTCAACCTGACGAGCCGGATCGCCCGCGCCTCCGGGCGGCTCGAGGGTGCGCGCGTGCTCGAGGTCGGGCCCGGTCCCGGCGGCCTCACCCGCGCGCTGCTCGCCGGCGGTGCGGCACACGTGGTCGCGATCGAGCGTGATGCCCGCTGCCTCCCCGCGCTGGCGATGATCGCCGAGCGGTATCCGGGCCGGCTCACCGTCGTCGAGGCCGACGCCGCCGCCTTCGACCCGCGCGCGCTCCTCCTGGACGGCCCGGGCGAGGGGCGCCCGCGCGTCGTCGCGAACCTGCCCTACAACGTCGGCACCCAGCTCCTGACGGGCTGGGTGGCGACGCCCGACTGGCCGCCCTTCTGGGAGAGCCTCACGCTGATGTTCCAGCGCGAGGTCGCCGAGCGCATCGTCGCGACGCCCGAGGAGCGCGAGGACTACGGCCGCCTCGGGGTTCTGTGCGGCTGGCGCACCCAGGCGGACATCCTCTTCGACGTCGCCCCCTCCGCCTTCGTGCCGCCGCCGAAGGTGACCTCGAGCGTCGTGCGGCTCGCCCCCCGCGCGGAGCCCGCGCCGTGCGACGTCCGCACCCTCGAGGCGGTGACCGCCGCCGCCTTCGGCCAGCGGCGAAAGATGCTGCGCCAGAGCCTGAGATCGCTGGGCGTCGACCCCGCGCCGCTGATCGAGGCCTCCGGGGTGGCACCGACGGCCAGGGCGGAGGAGGTCGCCGTCGAGGGGTTCGTGGCGATGGCGCGTGCCCTCGGGGAGGCGCGGGCCGGGAGGTAGGCCGCGACGTCGTCTCGCCTTGCTACCGCCGCGCGGACGGGGCATGGTCGCGCATCGTCGCGGACGCGCGCCGATCGCCCCGGCGCGCGAGATAGGAGCCCAGCCCCTTGCCCGCCAACACCGAGAGACGTTCCTTGTCGACATTCTCCCTCCCGAGCCGCTCGTCCCTGGCACTGGCGGCCGCGCTCCTCGCGGTGACGCTGCTCGGCGGCGGCGCGCAGGCGCGCGACGTCGTCGAGCCCGCACGCTCGCTCTCGGGCAATTTCCTCGCCGGCTACGTCGCCGGCCTCGCCCGCGATCCGACGGCGGCGGCGACCTTCCTGCGCGAGGCGCTCCTCGACGATCCGTCCAACCCCGAGCTGATGGAGCGCGCCTTCGTCGCCTTCCTGGCGGACGGGGCGATGCCGGACGCGCTGCGCATCGCCGAGCGGATGATCGCCATCGACGCGCAGAACGGGCTCGCGCGGCTCGCGCTCGGCGTCGGCGCACTGCGCGACGCGCGCTTCCGCGAGGCGCTCGAGCGCTTCGACGACGGCAGCGGCAGCCGCGCCGCGGACCTGACGGCGACGCTCCTCGCCGCCTGGGCGCATGCCGGCGCCCGCGAGGGCGATGCCGCCATGGCGGCGATCGACCGCCTGGACGGCGAGCCCGCCTTCGAGATCTTCCAGCTCTACCACGGCGGCCTGCTCGCCTCGTTCCTGGGCCGGCCGGAGGAGGCCGAGTCGCGCCTCGCCGCCGCCTACGACGCGCAGCCGACCGCGCTCTCCATCGTCGACGCCTACGCGCGCCACATCGCCCGGCGGGGGCGCACCGAGGAGGCGATCGGCATCTACGAGGCCTTCCTCGAGCAGGTGCAGCGCCACCCGCTCGCGGAGGCGCGCATCGCCGCGTTGCGAGAAGGCGAGCGGCCGGAGCGTCCCGCGACCTCGATCGCGGAGGGGGCGGCGGAGGTGCTCTACGCGCTCGGATCGGCCGGGAACGCGCAGGGCGACGAGATGCCCACCATCATCTACCTGCGGCTCGCGCTCCATCTCGCGCCCGAGCACGAGATGTCGCTCATCACCCTCGCCGACGTCTTCGCCCGGATGGACCGCCCGGAGGATGCGATCCTGCTCTACGAGCAGGTCTCTCCGACCTCGCCTCTGAACGTCGACGCCGACATCGAGGTCGCCCATCTCCTGGAGCGGCTCGACCGCAAGGCCGAGGCGGAATCGCGCCTGCGGGTGCTGATGGCGGAGCGTCCGGACGATCTCGAGGTCGTCACGGCGCTGGCCAACATCCTGCGCGTGCGGCAGCAATGGAACGACGCGGCGCGCTACTACACGCGCGCGATCGAGCTGGTCGGTGAGCCGACCGCGGCGCACTGGCCGATGTTCTACTTCCGCGGTGCCTCCTTCGAGCGCGCCAAGCAATGGCCGAAGGCGGAGTCCGACCTGAAGCGGGCGCTCGAGCTCGTGCCGGAGGGCTCCTCGATCGGACGCGCGCAGGTGCTCAACTATCTGGGCTACTCCTGGGTCGACATGGGCATCAACATCGAAGAGGCCTTCGACATGCTCAAGGAGGCGGTGGCGCTCTCGCCCCGCGACGGCATGATCATCGACTCGCTCGGCTGGGCCTACTATCGGCTCGGCCGCTGGGACGACGCCGTGCGCGAGCTCGAGCGCGCCGTGGAGCTGCAGCCATCCGACCCGGTGATCAACGATCACCTGGGAGACGCCTACTGGCGCGTCGGCCGCCGGCTGGAGGCGCGGTTCCAGTGGCAGCACGCGCTCGACAACGATCCCGAGCCCGAGGACCGCGAGAAGATCGTGCGCAAGCTCGAGCACGGCCTCGAGGACACCTCCACCCCCGAGGCGGCACAGGCGCCGCGCACCGGCGCCGACGGCGGCTGAGCGCGCCGTGAGCGAGGCGCTGACCGCCTTCGCCGCGGCGAAGGTGAACCTGACGCTCGCCGTCCTCGGCCGGCGCGATGATGGCTACCATGAATTGTCGAGCCTCGTCGCCTTCGCGGACGTCGGCGACGATCTCGCGCTCGTGCCCGGCGGCGGGACGGCCCTCGCGGTCGACGGGCCGCAGGCGGCGGCGCTCACGAGCGACGCCGACAATCTCGTCGTCAAGGCCGCGCGGGCGCTCGCCGAGCGGGTTCCTGGCCTGACGTCCGGGCGGTTTCGCCTGACGAAGCGCCTGCCGGTGGCGTCCGGCATCGGCGGCGGCTCGGCCGACGCGGCGGCGGCGCTGCGGCTCCTCGCCCGCGCCAACGGCCTTTCGCCGGACGACCCGCGGATGATCGCGGCCGCCGCCGCGACCGGCGCGGACGTCCCCGTCTGCCTCGCCGGTCGTGTGTGCGTGATGGAAGGCATCGGCGAGCGGCTCGGCCCTGCCCTCCCCTGCACCGAACTGCCCGCGGTGCTCGTCAATCCACGCGTCCCCGTCGAGACCCGTGCCGTGTTCCGCGCGCTCGGCCTCGTGCCGGGCGCGGTGCGCGCCGCGCCGACAACGCCCGGGCCCGAGACGGGCCTGTCGGCGGCCGAATTCGTCGCGCACCTGCGCGCCGTCGGCAACGATCTCGAGGCGCCGGCGATCACCGTCGCGCCCGTCGTCTCGGACGTGCTCGCGGCCGTCGGCGCGACTGACGGCTGCGCGCTCGCACGGATGTCGGGCTCGGGGGGGACGGTGTTCGGGCTCTACGGCAGCGACGCGGACGCCACCGCCGCCGCAGAACGCATCGCCGCGGATCATCCCGGGTGGTGGGTCTGCGCGACGCGGCTCGGCGCGGCTCAGGACTGCGGCGCCACCGTCCGCAGCGCCCCGATCAGCGCGCCGAGCACCGCTTCGCCCTGATCGGAGAAGAGCACGCGCCTCTCCTCGACCTTCACGAGCCCGGCCTCGCGCAGCTCTGCGATCGCCTCCTCGTCCGCCTCGTGCCCGGCCCCGTCACGGCGCACCACGCCCGTGACCGGCTCCCCGCTCTCGAGCTGGTGGTAGGCCGCGAAGGCGAAGACGGCGAGCGCCTTGTCGGAGAGCGGCGGCGGAGTCTGCGGATGGTTCTGCGCGTCTGCGCTGCCGTGCTCTGGCATGGGAGGGCTCCTCGCGTCGTCGGTTCATCGTGAGGGCCAACGCGCGAGGAGGCGGAAGGGTCGCCGCCGCGGTCTGCGACGCATCCGCTCCGGGACCCGCCTCCGGTCCCGGCGTGCGCGCCGGCAAAAACCCGTGTACAGATGCACGCGGGCGCGCGCGCGTGAGGCGCGGTGGGTGAAAAGTCGAGCCGCAGCGCCTAAATAGAGAAGACGAATCGAACTCGTGAGGGGGCGATCCCGTCGCACGTCGCGGCGCGCTCCAGGGACCCGTTCATGGCAGAGCCTGCGACCAATCTCGACACCGACGCCTACGGCGCCGAATCCATCAAGGTGCTCAAGGGGCTCGACGCCGTCCGCAAGCGGCCGGGCATGTACATCGGCGACACGGACGACGGGTCCGGTCTGCACCACATGGTCTACGAGGTGGTCGACAACGCCATCGACGAGGCTCTCGCCGGCCACGCCACCGCGGTGAACGTCACGCTCAACGCGGACGGCTCCGTGACGGTCTCCGACAACGGCCGCGGCATTCCCACCGACATCCATTCCGGCGAAGGCGTCTCGGCGGCCGAGGTCATCATGACCCAGCTGCACGCGGGCGGTAAGTTCGACCAGAACTCATACAAGGTCTCCGGCGGCCTGCACGGAGTCGGCGTCTCCGTCGTGAACGCGCTCTCCACCTGGCTGAAGCTGCGCATCTGGCGCAACGGCAAGGAGCACTTCATGGAGTTCCAGCACGGCGTGCCGGTGGCGCCGCTCGCGGTGGTCGGCGAGTCGAACGGGCAGCGCGGCACGGAAGTGTCGTTCATGCCCTCGCAGCAGACCTTCACGATGGTGGAGTTCGACTACGGCACGCTGGAGCACCGCCTGCGCGAGCTCGCCTTCCTGAACTCGGGCGTGCGCATCATCCTCTCCGACAATCGCCACGCGGAGAAGAAGCGCGAGGAGCTGATGTACGAGGGCGGCACGGAGGCCTTCGTGCGCTACCTCGACCGGGCGAAGACCCCGCTCGTGCAGAAGCCGATCATGCTCAAGGCGGAGCGCGAGGGCATCGCCGTGGAGGTCGCGCTGTGGTGGAACGACAGCTACCACGAGAACGTGCTGTGCTTCACCAACAACATTCCCCAGCGCGACGGCGGCACCCATCTCGCCGGCTTCCGCGCTGCGCTGACCCGCCAGATCACCAGCTACGCGGAAACGACGGGCCTCACCAAGAAGGAGAAGGTCACGCTCACCGGTGACGATTGCCGCGAGGGCCTGACCGCCGTCGTCTCCGTGAAGGTGCCCGACCCGAAGTTCTCCTCGCAGACGAAGGACAAGCTCGTCTCCTCCGAGGTGCGACCGGCAGTCGAGAACGTCGTCAACGAGGCGCTGCGCGACTTCCTCGAGACGCACCCCGCCGAGGGCAAGACCATCGCCTCCAAGGTGGTCGAGGCCGCCGCCGCCCGCGAGGCGGCGCGCAAGGCGCGCGAGCTCACCCGCCGCAAGGGCGCGCTCGACGTCGCCTCGCTGCCCGGCAAGCTCGCCGATTGCCAGGAGCGCGACCCTGCCAAGGCCGAGCTGTTCATCGTCGAGGGCGATTCCGCCGGCGGCTCCGCCAAGCAGGGCCGCGCGCGCGAGTACCAGGCGGTACTGCCGCTGCGCGGCAAGATCCTCAACGTGGAGCGCGCGCGCTTCGACAAGATGCTGTCCTCCCAGGAGATCGGCACGCTGATCACCGCGCTCGGCACCGGCATCGGGCGCGAGGAGTTCAACCCGGACAAGCTGCGCTACCACAAGATCATCATCATGACGGACGCGGACGTGGACGGCTCCCACATCCGTACGCTTCTTCTGACGTTCTTCTTCCGGCAGATGCCCGAATTGATCGAGCGAGGCCACCTCTACATCGCCCAGCCGCCGCTCTACAAGGTCGGGCGCGGCAAGAGCTCGATCTACGCCAAGGACGAGCGCGCGCTCGAGGACTACCTGATCGAGACCGGCATGGCCGACGCGCAGCTCAAGCTGGCGACCGGGGTCGTCTTCCAGGGCGAGCAGCTCAAGGCGCTCGTCGACGAGGCGCGCACCGTCCGCAACATCATCAACGGCCTGCACTCGCGCTACCGCCGCTTCGTCGTCGAGCAGGCGGCGATCGCCGGCGTGCTGCGCCCGCAGCTCGTCGACGATCCGGACGCCGCCGGACAGGCGGCCGCCTACGTCGCCCGGCGCCTCGACGCGATCTCGGAGGAGACCGAGCGCGGCTGGGCCGGCGAGGTGCGCGATCACGGCTTCGTCTTCACGCGCACCCTGCGGGGCGTCACGCAGGTCGAGACGCTCGACGCCGCGCTGCTCGAGAGCCAGGAGGCCAAGCGCCTCGACGAGCGCGCCGGCAAGCTCCAGGACATCTACGACCGCCCGGTCGAGCTCGTCCGCAAAGCCGAGACGCGCACGCTCTACGGCCCGAGCGCGCTGTTCGAGGCGGCCATGAGCGTCGGCCAGAAGGGCATCACGCTCCAGCGCTACAAGGGCCTGGGGGAGATGAACCCCGACCAGCTCTGGGAGACCACGCTGGACCGCGAGGCCCGTTCGCTCCTCCAGGTGAGGGTCAAGGACGTGGCGGACGCCGACGACCTCTTCGTCAAGCTGATGGGCGACGTGGTCGAGCCGCGCCGCGAGTTCATCCAGGACAACGCATTGAGCGTATCGAACCTGGACGTGTGAGGCCGTCCTGGGCCGCGCGTGATGCTGCGCCTCGCCCGGGTGTCGCCCGGAGCTCCTCGTCGGCTACCAGGGGAGTGGCGAGGGTGAGAGCGTCTCCTGCTCGAGCCGACGTTCGTCTCCGGCGGTTCCGGCGGCGGAACCGAGCGCCTCGAGCAGGACGGGACACATGAGAAAGGGCGTGACCTCCCGGTCGAGTTCACGCTCCAGGAACCGCACGATCTCGAAGCCGGCCTCGTCGATATCGCCCCAATGGAAGAATGCGGCGCCGGGGTCCGCGTCGCGCAGACGCCGGAGGAGGCCGACGACGGTCTGGGCCGGAAAGCCGCCCGTGTAGACCACGATGTGCCGCGGATCGCGAATCTCGCGCACATATCGGTTGAAGGTCGCGAGGTTCTCGATGGTGAGGACGGCGCGACGCTCAGTGGCGCGTAGGCACAAGCCTCCGAGCCAGGCCGGATCGATGCACACGTATGGGAACGCGGTACCCGGCAGCCGCGCGTCGGCATCCGGAGGCGGGAAGTGGACATCGAACCCGCCGGACGCCAGGACCTGGGGCATGAACCGCTCGAGGCCGAGCCGCCCGAGAACGTCCTCGTCCGACAGGCCCGCCGCTCCGATTCGGCGCAGCATCTGGCAGAGCATGCCCTGATGTGCTTCGAGCGCCTTGCTGCGCCCGACCGAGCGTACCGAGAAGGTCCGGCGATCGAGCCCGCGACCGGCACCGGCCAGGAGAGCCTGCAGCAGCTTGAAGCGTTCGACGGCCCTGCGCGCCGTCTGCTCTTCCGGCCTGAGGCCGTACGCGGGCTCACCTCGTCTCCACCGCGCGACGCAGTCGGCGAGAAGCCGACCCAGAGCCCCGTCGACCGGGACTGCCTCCTTGACCGCTTCCTCCAGCGTCTGCGCCTGATCACCCAAGCGTACGACGCCGAGCCGACGTGCGAGGGCGTCGGCGTCGACGAGCACCACACGGTCGATCAGGTGCCGCGCGCCCCTGCGACGATCGAGGGCGACGATGTTCTCACGCTCCAGGAGCGCGAGGCTGCGCTCGAGCGCCGCGCGAGCATCCGCTCGCCGCGGGATCCGCTCGTAGTCGACACGCATGCTCACGCGCCTGGCCACCGCTGCCCGGTCTCCTCGGCGCAGGAGGGCGAGGAGGATGCTTCGCGCCGGACTGTCGTCGATCGCCTCCACGCCG
The DNA here is from genome assembly GCF_052380005.1 of Salinarimonas sp. NSM. Lineage (NCBI taxonomy): Bacteria > Pseudomonadati > Pseudomonadota > Alphaproteobacteria > Hyphomicrobiales > Salinarimonadaceae > Salinarimonas > Salinarimonas sp. NSM. Next base: position 23,765 of record NZ_JBQTCJ010000005.1, on the reverse strand, counting down.
ATCACTCCGCGGCCGTCTTGTCGCGCTGTTCCAGCATGCGTCGACGGAATGCGTCGAATTCGTGCAAGCTCGGGTTCTCCTCCAGGAAGGTCTCGTGCGTGCGCGCCTTGATGCGCTGAACGTCGACGGTGAAGTGACGCCCGCTGCGTGCGATCGAGATCACGGTCTGCACCATCTGCGAGAAGGTGATGCGCTTGCTGTCGGGCGCCGCGAGAAAGACCTGGAGGCCGATCTCGTCCATGAAGTCGAGGCAGCTCCGTATCGAGGCGTCGTCCATCTTTCCGAATGCCTCGTCGAACAGGGCGAGGGGAACGCCGCCGTCATGGGCCTGATTGCCGGGATAGGCGGCGCTCTTGATCGCAGCCGCGAGCGCGACGTAGAACGGCGCCTGGACCTGGCCCCCGGACGCCGTCCCCAGACGCTTGGAGAGGTCGGTCTGCTCCCTCCCGTTCTCATCCTTCATCACCACGTCGTAGGTGAAATAAAGCTTCGGATCGGTGATCTCGTCGATGTTGCGATCAGGGTCGTCGACGAAACCCTCCAGCTCCGCGAGCGCCTTCCCGAGCCCGTCGTCGAACTCGCTTCGCCGTTCGAAGAGCGAGCCCTCCCAGGCGACGTCGGATCCGGCCTCGATCAGCGAGAGCATATGCTCGCGGTCGGGGTCGCGGCGCTTGACGAAGCCCAGCGTCAAGCCGTGGAAAGGCGTCTTCGCGAGCTGCCGGTTGAGGTTGCGGAATTCCTGCTCGATCTTCTCGATCTCGTCGCGCATCTTGGCGATGAAGTCGCCGACGAGCTGCTCCCGCACGCTCTCCAGCGCATCCTGAGCCTTCTGGCGATAGTTCAGGAGCTCGTTCTCGACGAGCCGGTGTCGTTCCGCATCGATCCAGGCTCCGATCTCGGCGATGTCGCGTTCCTCGTTACCCAGGCAGTCGGGCGCTGCGACGTCGTGCAGGCGCAGGTACTCGCCGAGCGCCTCGAGCAGGCGGTCGCGAACGCGCTGAAGGATCGGGGTATTGCGGCGGACGCGCTCATCGACGTCCGCGATGAAGCGCTCGATGGTCGCGCCGTCGAAGCTCAGCTCGCGGGCGGCTGCGTAGGCCAGGGCGGCCACACCCTCCTCGCCGCGCGGATGGATGTCGTCCCAGTAGGCCTGGATCTGCTCGAGATGCAACTCCGGGTCCGCCATCTCCTCGATCACGCGGGATCGGGCGAGATCGGCGTCCGCCTCCTCGGCTCGCAGCGCGGTCAGCGTCGCGCGTAGCGCCTCGGCCTTCTCCTCGCCGCGCGCGATGCGCAGGCGTCGATCGGTGGCCGCGGCCTCGGCGGCGCCGAGCGCCGCATCCGCCGCCGCGATCTGCGCCTCGAAGTCCTCCGCCCACTCCTCGAGCTGCTCGAGCCGATCCTCGCACCGCTCGATCTCGCCCTCGACGAAGCTCAGGCGCCGAAGGATGTCGGCCAGCGGGAGCTTGCGCGCCTCCTCGAGCGCCTCGAGCACGCGAGACACGTCGCGCTCGCGTTCGCGCAGGCGCAGCGCGTCTCGTGTCGCGCGATCGAGGTCGCCTCGCCGCTCGTCGATCTCGACCGCGAGGCTCGACAGATGGTCCTGAGAGCCGGCGCGCCCGAGCAGATACCGGTCCGGCCGCTTCAGCTTTCGCACGACCCGCGAGCCGGACGACATCAGGTCCTTGGTGATCGCGCTGCCGTGCCCGCGCGATTCGGACGCCGTCTCGACCATCATGACCCCGCCGAGCCGGAAGTCGATGAACGCGCGCGCATGCGGGTTCGCCGTCAGGATCATCGTCGCGAGCGAGCCATCCTTCGCAGCCGGCGTGCCGGCCGTCTTCGTGGTGTCGACCACCTGCGCGTCCCAGATGCCGGCGGCCCGGTAGGCGTCGAAGGCGCGGTCGTAGTCCGCGGGATCGACGAGAAGCGCCTCCCGCGAGCGCCCGAGGGCGGCCTCGGCGGCGTCGCGCCAGCTCTCGTCGGCGATGGCATCTACCGCCTCGCACAGAGCCATGCTTTCGATACCGGCGCGCTTCAGCGTCGCCATGAGAGGAAGGGTCGTGCGGTGATCAAGCGGGAGCTTCCCCTCGCCGACGCGCGCCAAGTTCTCCTCTAGGCGGGCGATGTCCTCCTCGATCGCGTCGCGCTCCCTCTCGGCCTTCGCGGCGAGCCTGCCGATCTTCTCCCTCAGCGTCTCGAGATCGGCCCGAAGGCTCCCGCGAAGGAGCGCCCCGAGCTGCTCGTCGATGTCGCCCGGCACGGGTTCGGGGATCCGCTCGAGCCGATCGGCGAGGCCCCCGTTGAACTCACGCGCCTTCGCAGACAGCCCGCGGGTGACGACGATGGCCCGAGCGGCGGGCGCGAGCTCCTGGACAGCGCGCCCCTTCTTCTCCTCGAGCAGGCGTATCTCGCCGAAAAGCCCCTGACGCTCACGCTCCACGGACGATTCCGCCCGTCGTCGGACGACCTCGTCTCTGGCCTCATTGGCTCGCGTCCGCTCGGCGTCGAGCTCGGGGAGGCGGGAGGCGATCTCCTCGATGTCGGCGAGACACGCGTCCCGCTCGCTTCGTGTGTCGCGGCACCTGCGCTGCACCCGCAGCAGCTTGGCGTGCTCCAGGACCAGCCTCTGGCGGCCGACGAGATTGCGGCGGTAGACCACCTCGCGATGGGCTTCGCCGACCCTGCCGATGTCCTCTATCCGCTTCTCGAGCTGCGTGATCCGCTCCTTGATCGCCTTGTAGCTCGCCATCGACAGGCGCAGGCCGGATATGTCCACCCGCTCGTTGGTGAGGATATTCTTGCGAATGAAATCGTTGGGATTGACCGCCGACTTGAACTGGACTGCGTTACGCAGGCTGCGCATGAAGCGCTGGTAGTCCATCTGTCCGCGTCGTGGGCCCAGCACGGTCGCGTATTCCGCAATGAAGCGCGTCGCGTTCGGGAACTTCTCGACGCGCGCGCCCTCCGCCTCGAGCCGTTCCTTGACCTCGGTGAACGAGAGAGCCTCGATCCACGGGCCTTCGGCATCGACCCCGGATCGCGTCACGTCGGCAGCGCGCAGGATGCGATCGTGCACGATGAAGGGCGCCTCGTCGCGGACGCGACCCTCGCCGAGCTTCGCCGCCATGCTGATGCCGATCGTGATCTCCTCGCCGGTCGTCTTGTGCTTGAAGCCGAGCATGAGCCACGTCAGGCACTGGGATCGGATGCCGTCTTGAGCGTCGGACACGTCGTCGAGGACACCCAGGCAGTATGCGAGCACGGTCCGCTTCGTCTCCACGCTCTGCTGCGCAGAGGAATTGAGGCGATAGTGATGGGCGGAGTTCCCCGACAGGACGACCTGGATGCCGTCGATGATCGAGCTCTTGCCCGTGCCGTTGGCGCCGACGAGCGCGACACTGCCTTCGATCGCGATGTCGTCTGCGGCGAACAGATACCAGTTCACGAAGGAGATGTTGCGCAGCTCGAAGAAGGTCGGTCTCATCGCGTCGGCTCCCTCAGCCTCGGTCCGAAGCGGCCGGATCGGCCGTCGCGAAGCCGTCGCTCCCGGCGTTCTCCGGCTGGAGGGTTCGCGCGTACGCCCTGAGCTTCTCCGCGGCATCGATCGTCACGATGAGCGTGATCACGTCACGGATCTCGAGCGGGATGCGGCCCCCGCTCTCCTCCTCCTCGAGAAGGCGGCAGATGCCGTTTCTCTGGAACTCGCGGGCGATCTCGATCGTCGCTCCGCGCGTGCGCGGCCGCAGGACGCCCTGCGCCCTCTCCTCGATCAGGGACCAGACGTCCTCGACCGTCGTGCGGCAGCGCCCGCCCGCGTCGAGCGCGAAGCTCTCGATCGCCTGCTGGAAGACGATGCGCAGCGCCAGCAGGAACAGCGCATGGTCGCGCTTCAACGGGCGCGCCGGGGCCTCGGCTCGGTTCTTGATCCCCACGACTCGCGTCCGCTCATCGAGAACGAGCTCGTATCCGAGCGCATGGAACAGGTTCTCGAAGTAGCGACGGTGTGCGCGCACGAGCTCGAAGCGCCGCGGGTTGCCGTGATCGTCGGCGACGAGGAACTGCCTCTCCAGGAGCGCGCGCGCGACCTGGCGCAGGTCGCGCTCGAGCGCCTCGCTGTCGTCCTCGCTTCGATCGAGGATCGCCTCGAGCTCATTCAGAGCCATGACGCGGGCGCTCCCTGGCGATTCGGAAGTCGCCGAAATCCATCCAATCGTTTCCCGTGGTGGTGTCGAGCGCCTCGATGGTGAAGCCTTTGGGCATGCGATCGGGCCATTTGCGCAGGATCTGCAGCGCGGAGAAGAGCACGAAGTCCTCCAGGCCGTCCACGATCATCTCGCCCGCTCGAGCCTCGCCCGCCTCGCCGAGAGCGCGTGCGGCGAAGTTCCCGATGCGCTCGTGCGTGATCGCGACGCGGTTGTCGAAGGCCCGCTTCAGGCGCTCGAACTCCTGCCAGACGGGGTCGGGAGGAACGGGGCGCGAGCGACGGGTCGCGATCGGCTCGCGCCGACGGTCCGGCTCGGGGAGGACGGTGTCATCGAGGCAGGTCGTGTTGTCGACGAGCCCCATCGTCGTCGGCACGTCGTCGTCACCATCGAGGTCGCCGAGCGGAGCGCAGGCCGACAGGGCGCCGAGGAAGGCGTCGACCTTGCCGGCGTCGAGAAGATCCATGTAGCGCACGGTGTTCTTGAAGCGTTGCTCGACGCGCGACCGCGAGGCGTCGAGCCGCCAGCGGAAGCGCTCGATGGCCGCGAATGCGTGCTCGATGTCCGCGATGTGGCGATTGAGGGTGGCTTCGGCTTCCGCGCGATCGGCCGCGATACCGGTCGCGACGTAGCCGTCGCAGAGGCGCATGAACAGGGACGTGTCGGCGACGATGTCACGGGCGAGGCCCAACGCCCGGTGTCGATGAAGGAACGGGTTGCTGCCGCCGACGGTGATGGTCTTGTAATCGCGAATGACGATGCGGTCGACGAAATCGTCGAAGAAGCGGGTGACGACGCCGGAGAGCGACGCCTCCGTCAGAATTTCCTGCTCGATCGCCTTCAGCGATCCGATGACCCCACGCATGTGTCGAGAGAACTGCTTGGCACGCTTGGCGGCCTCCTGGACGCCGATGCTCTTGGACTCGGGGTCGCCGACCGCGTCCTCCAGGCCGTTGACGACTGTGCTGATGGCGCCGCCGATCGTTTCGTCGGAGGGCTGATGCAGCTGGCACAGCCGATCGAGCAGCCGTGAGACGCGCTCGTCCATACCGACGAAGATCGTCCAAGCCTCACGGATCTCCTGAAGCCAGCCCGTCTCACACAGCTCGACGTAGACGTCTCGCGGCGTCAGGCCGAAGTCCTCCCGGTCGAGCTCCGGGTTGCCGCGCAGGTAGCCGGCGATCGCCTCCTCGATCTCGACGACGACGTCTTCCTTCGTCGGCTGATCGGGATAGTCGATCGAGAATAGTCCCGCATTCAGGCGCGAGAGGATCTGCGCGTAAGCGGCTCGATACTTGTTGGAGAGCGGCCTGAAAATGTCGACCGGCAGGGCTTGGAAGAGCAGCATTCCGACCACCGACGAGGCGAGCGAGAGAGCACTTACGAATAGCTAGGTCGAATCCTGCGCGGGCGCAATCGCAAGCGGTGCCGGGGTCGATCGCTGCCGCCGCCGCCCCACGAGTCCAGCGGCGGGTCCGCCGACGGGGGCGTCCGGCGAAGCCTTCTGCGAACGTGCGCGCCCCTCGCCCGGCCATGCCTCCCGTGCGATGATGCCCCTAGACCCGAACCGGGAGGTCCTACCATGCCCGAGCCGTCCCCGCTCGAGCTCGTCCGGCGGGTGCCGCACCCCGCGCTCGCGGGCGTGGTCGCCTCGCTCGCGGGCTACCGCGAGCACGCGCCGGGGCTGCGGGTCCAGCACGAGAGCGCCACGCTCGTCGTGCCGCTGATCGTCTCGTTCGGCCGTCCCTTCCGCATCGCCTTCGGCCGCACGCCGACGCGGGCGGATGCGCAGCCGAGCTTCCTGGCGGGCCTCCACGCCGGACCCGTCGAGATCCGCTCCGACGGCGGCGCGGAGTGCCTGCAGATCGACTTCACGCCACTGGGTGCGCACCGCTTCCTCGGCGGCCTCGCCGGCGAGGTCGCCTCGCGCATGGTCGATATCGAGGACGCGCTCGGCCACGCGGGGCGGGACCTGCGGCGGCGCCTGGGCGAGGCGGCGACGTGGGAGGCGCGCTTCGACCTCGCGGAGGCGTTCCTGCTCGCGCGCGCGCTCCCGGCGGCGCGGCCGGAGATCGCGCATCTGTGCGCGGCCATCGCCCGGGCCGGCGGCGCGGTCTCGATCGCGGGGATCGCGGCGGACATCGGCATCTCGCGCAAGCATCTCGCGACGCTGAGCACCCGGCACCTCGGCGTCGGCCCGAAGACCCTGGCGCGGATGGTCCGCTTCCGGCGCGCCTGCGTCGTCGCCGCGTCCGGGCACGCGACCTGGGCCGACGTCGCCGCGACCTGCGGCTTCGCCGATCAGGCCCATCTCGTGCGCGAGTTCCGCGCACTGTCGGGCGCGACGCCGACGCACTGGCTCGGCCGGATCGGCCGCGGTGCCGAGGCCCTGCGCGCCGGAGAGGCGCCCGAGACCAGGTGACAAAGCGTCAAGACCCACCCGCTCGCGGGCCGTAGCGTGCGGGCCTCTCACGATGGAGGACCCGATGAGCACGCCGCACACCGCACCCTGCCTCTTCCCCACGCTGCGCTGCACCGATGCCGAGGCGATGATCGCCTGGCTCGTCGCGGCGCTCGGCTTTCGCGAACGCGTCGTCTACCGCGAGGGAGACGACGCCGCCGGCCCGGTCGTCCATGCCGAGCTCGTGCTCGGTCCCTCGATCCTGATGCTCGGCCAGGAGCGCGACGACGCCTACGGCGCCGAGGTGGGACCGCGCGGGGGCCGCCGCACCGACGCGCTCTACCTCGCGGTCGCGGACATCGACGCCGCGTTCGCGCGGGCGAAGGCCGCGGGCGCGACCATCACCGCCGAGGTGCGCGACACCCCCTATGGCACGCGCGACTTCGCCTTCCGCGATCCCGAGGGCAATCTCTGGAGCATCGGCACCTACTGGCCGACGGCGGACGGCGCGCCGCTGTAGGTTCATGTTGCCGTAGGGCTGCGCAGGCCGGCACTCGGCCTCACGCCGCCGGCGGGCCCAGCGCCGCCGCCCCCAGCCGGCGGCGCACCGCCCAGCGCCTGAGCGGCGAGAGCCGGTCGACGAACAGGCGACCGTCGAGGTGGTCGATCTCGTGCTGCAGGCTCACCGCCGCCATCCCGGCGAGGTCGCGCTCGAAGGAGCGCCCCTGCGCGTCCTGCGCCGACACCCGCACCCGCGTGTCGCGCCACACGCTCGCGACGACACCGGGCAGCGAGAGGCAGCTCTCCTGCACGAAGCCCCAGGCCCGCCCGCGCGCGACGAGGCGCGGGTTGACGAAGGCCTCCGGTGCGGTGCCGTCGCCGTGCGGGTCGATCACGGCGATGCGGCGCGCGTCCCCGATCTGTGGTGCGCTGAGTCCGACCGCCCGGTGGGCGCACATCGTCTCGAGCAGGTCCGCGACCGCCGCCGCCACCGTCTCGTCGAAGCGCGCGACCGGGGCCGCGACGGCGCGCAGCGCCGGGTCGGGCGCCTCTAGGATCGGGCGCAGGCTCATGGCACGGGCCGCGCGCGGGCGGAGGCGGGCTCGCCCGGCTCGAGGCGCTCCCGCGCCTCTCCCGCCTCCATCGCCCGCCCGGCGGCGCGCCGCGCGAGCGGCAGCGCCGCGGCGATGGTGACGACGAGGAGCAGGATCTCGAGCGCGTAGACCGTGACGTAGCCCGCCGCCGCACCGCCGAAGGGGGCCGCCGTCTCCAGGGTGCCCGTCGCGAGCGTCACCACGTCGCGGATGACGCCCGCGAGCGCCAGCGCGACGCCCGCCGCGGTGGCCTGCACGGCGCCCCAGGCGCCGAGCGCGAGGCCCGCCTGGCCGGGCGGCGCGAGGCTCATCGTGGCGGTTAGCGTCGCGTGCCCTAACAGCGCCGCGCCGAAGCCGATGAGGACGTTGCCGGCGAGGAACGTGGCGGCGAAGCCGGTGGGGGCCGCGACGATGACGAGACCGAAGGCCGGCACGCCGATCGCCGCGGCGACGAGGGTGAGGCGGTACGGATCGCCGCCGCGGCCGAGTACCCGGGAGGCGACGGCGAAGCCGGCGAGGCCGCCGAGCGCCAGGAGCGCGGTGAGCTTCGTCGTGGCCGCGACGCTCCAGTCGAGCACTTGGCCGCCGAAGGGCTCGAGCAGCACGTCGGCCATCCCGAAGGCCATCGTGCCGACGCCGACCACCACGAGCCGGCGCATGGCCCGCCCGCCGGCGCGGAACCGCGCCCAGCTCTCGGCGAAGCTCGGATCGGGGGCGCGCGCGCGGCCACGCTGCGCGTCCCGCGGCTCCTGCTTCCAGAAGGCGATGCCGTTCAGCACGATACAGGCGACGGCCGCGCCCTGGATCACCTGCACGAGGCGGCCCGGCGTGAAGTCCTCGAGCGCCGCGCCGAAGACGAGGGCGCTCGCGATCATGCCCATCAGCAGCGTGACGTACATGAGCCCCACCACCCGCGGATGGGATTCCGGCGGGGTCAGGTCGGTGGCGAGCGCGAGGCCCGCGGTCTGGAGGACGTGCGCGCCCGCGCCGACCAGCAGGAAGGCGAGCGCGGCGGCGCCGAGCCCGAGCCAGGCCGGGGCGTCCGCCGCGTGCCCGGCGCCGGCGAGGACGAGGAGCGCGAAGGGCATGATGGCGTAGCCGCCGAACTGGAGCTGCGTCGCCTTCCAGACGAAGGGCGTGCGCCGCCAGCCGAGCGCGCAGCGATGCGTGTCGGAGCGGTGGCCGATCAGCGCGCGGAAAGGAGCGGCGACGACCGGCAGCGCCACCATCACGGCGACCACGCTCGCTGCGACGCCGAGCTCGACGATCATCACGCGGTTGAGCGTGCCGACGAGGAGGACGAGCGTCATCCCCACGGAGACCTGGAACAGCGACAGCCGCAGGAGGCGTGCGAGGGGGAGATCCGGCGTCGCGACGTCGGCGAAGGGCAGCCAGCGCGGGCCGAGACCCGACCATACGGACACCAATCGACTCCGCAGGGAGATCATCTGCGTCCTCGCGGGGTGACGAGCGCGCGCCTTCGGGGCGCGGCTACTGCTTCCTGGTGAGCACCGGCAGCCCGAGGAGGGAGGACAGTGGTGCGGCCGAACGCGTGAGCAGCGGCATGCCGAAGCTCGTCTCCCACGCGCGCTTGGGCGTGCTCAGCGTCGACAGGCCGAACGACGACGACAGCGGCGCGGCGCCGCCGGCCAGGAGCGGCAGGCCGAAGCTCGTGCTCTTGCGCTCCGCCGGCTTGCCCGACAGCGTCGCCATGCCCAGCGCACGCGAGAGCGGCGCGCGATTTCCCGAGAGAACGCGGATCCCGAGGAAATCGGAGAACGACCACTTCGGAATCAGCTCCGTGCGCGAGCGCGTGCGCGTGAGCACCGGGATGCCGAAGCCCGTGGAGAAGGGGGCCGGGTTGCGCGGGGGCGGCGCCTCCGGTGCCGGCTCGCAGCCGTCCGCGTCGCGCACGATCGCCTCTGCCGCCGCGCCCTCGCCGAAGGGGGCCTTGACGCTCACCACGACCGCGCCGGCCTCGAGCAGGCCGACATAGGCCCGCGAGAGCGCGCCCGGCAGGTACCCGTCCGCGACGGCGGCGCGCACGGCGGCGGCGTCGAGCGCCGATGCCGAGATCGCGGGTGCCGCGATGGGCGCCTCGGCGATAGCGCTTTCGCCCACACTCTCTCCCACGCCCTCACCGCCGGCGGCGACGCGCGGCTGCGGGCGGATCACCCGGCGCTCCTCGAAGCCGGCCTGCGCGAGGGCGGCGTCCACGGCGTCGGCCGCGGGCTCGGAGCGGAAGATGCCGATGACCTGTGTGGACCCCGAATCCATGTGCGCTCTCCCGTTCCCGCCGGGTCCGGGCCGCATCGCGCGGCCCGCCGAAACCGGCATGCGATCACTCGCGCGATCACTCATGCGAATCACGTCGCGCGCGCGAGCGCGCGCTGCCTCCGTCGATCACGCACCGCCCGTCGATCGAGGGCGGGCGGGCCTCGCGCCGGAGGGCCGCAGGGGGCGGGTGCGTGCGCCCGCCCCTCCGCGAAGGCGGCCCGGGGGATCGGCCGTCCGTGTCAGCCGCCCCAGTAGGCGGCGAACCAGGTGGTGTTGTCGAGGATCGCGAAGTGGACCACGAACGCGATGAGGGCCACGCTTCCGAGGAAGAGCGGCAGCCCCACGGTCGGGCTCACGACGCACCAGATACGACCTTGATTCATGACGTTCTCCTCATCCGCCCCAGGGCGTGAACACGAAGGCGAGGATGTGGGCGATCAGCGCGATCACGAAGAACACCCGCGCGCCGTCGATGACGTGCTTGTGGAGCTCCTCGGATTCACGAATGGTCAGCCCGGTGGGCCAGATGCGATCCGGATCATCGATATCCAGCGTCTGCTTTTCGCTGTGCATGCGCACGCTCCTTTCGGAATCGCCTGCGGGAATGAGCCCGGTCAGGCACTCGCATCCTATGGCCGAGCTCTTGCAGTGTCAATGTTTTGTTACAGCTATTACTGTAAGGTTGAGTTGACACTCAGGAAGCAGAAGCATCGCCGCGCGACGTCGCGCGCGCGGAGAAAAACAATACGTGGCAAAGATTTGTGCGGCATGCCCAGGCGGCGGCCCGCCCCCTCGGCATTCCGCTTTTCGGGTCCGTGTCGTTACGGACACCCCGCCGGGGCAGGCGAGCGGCGGCTGCCGCGTCCGCGACGCTCGTCCCACCGCGTGGCCGCGCGGCCCGCCTGCGCGAAGGATACCCCGGTCGGAGGTTTCGGCGTCAGATGCAGCGCCCGCCGTCGACCTCCATGCAGACGCCCGTCAGGAACGCCGCCTCGTCCGAGCACAGGAACAGCGCCGCGTTGGCGATGTCGGCGGGCTGCGAGAGGCGGCCCATGGGGATGGTCGCGCGGAACTGGTCGCGACGCGCCTCGGTGTCCTCGCCGAGGAAGGTGGCGAGCATGCCCGTCTCGCCGGCGACGGGGTTGATGGCGACGACCCGGATCCTCTCCGGGGCGAGTTCCACCGCCATGGCGCGGGTGAGCGTGATCGCGGCCCCCTTCGAGCCGTTGTACCAGACGAGGCCCGGGCGCGGGCGCACGCCCGCCGTCGAGGCGATGTTGAGGATCACCCCGCCCCCGCCCTGCTCCCGGAAGACCGGGATCGCCGCGTGCGCGCCGTGGAAGATCGCCTTGACGTTGACGGCGTAGATCCGGTCGAAGGTCTCCTCGTCGACCTCGAGCATCGGCCTGTTGCGATGCGCGAAGCCGGCGTTGTTGACGAGGATGTCGAGCCGCCCGAAGGCGCTCCTCGCCTCGTCGACCATGGCCTGCACGTCGGCGGCCTTCGTCACGTCCGCCTTGACGAAGCGCGCGGCCTCGCCGATCTCGGCGGCGACCCGGCGCCCGCCCTCCTCGGCGATGTCGCCGACGATCACCTTCGCGCCCTCGCGCGCGAACAGCTTCGCCATCCCCTCGCCGAACCCGGAGCCCGCCCCGGTGATGACGGCGACCTTGCCTGCCAGACGCATGGTGTTGTCCTTCCCGCTGTTGAACGTAGTTCCGCGCCGTCGATGGCAGCCGCCGACGGTCTCCCCTCCCCCTGGTGGGGAGGGGTCGGGGGTGGGGGGCGTGCAGAACGATCTCGACGCTCATGCCGCACGACATCCGCAGAGACCTGCATCGACCCCGTGATCGGCCCTGAACGCCCCACACCCCCAGCCCCTCTCCGCGAGGGAGAGGGGAGCATTTCTCACTCGTACTTCACCGCCACGGTCTTCAGCTGGGCGAAGCCGTAGAGGGCCTCGAAGCCCTTCTCGCGGCCGTGGCCCGACTTGCCGACGCCGCCGAAGGGCAGCTCGACGCCGCCGCCGGCGCCGTAATTGTTGACGAAGACCTGGCCCGCGCGCAGGCGCTTGGCCATGCGCAGCTGGCGCCCGCCGTCGCGGGTCCAGACGCCGGCGACGAGGCCGTAGTCGGTGCCGTTTGCGATGCGAACCGCCTCCTCCTCGCCCTCGAAGGGGACGAGCGAGAGGACCGGGCCGAAGATCTCGTCGCGGGCGAGCTCGGCGTCCGGGTCGACGGGCCCGAACAGCGCGGGCGCGACGTAGAAGCCACCGTCCGGCGCGTCGTCCAGCACGCGGCCCCGCGCCAGCACCTTCGCGCCGCCGGCCTCGGCGCGCGCGATGAAGCCCTTCACGCGATCGCGCTGCCGGGCGTTGACGATGGGGCCGACGTCGGGATCGTCGAGCGCGGGCCCGACGGTGAGCGCCGAGAAGCGCTCGACCAGCGCCGAGACCACCGTGTCCCAGATCGGCCGCTCGATGAGGATGCGCGACCCGGCCGAGCAGGTCTGGCCGGCGTTCTGCACCGAGGCGCGCACCAGGAAGGGCAGAGCCGCCTCGAGATCGGCGTCGGCGAAGACGAGCTGGGGCGACTTGCCGCCGAGCTCCAGGGTGACGGGCACGACGTTGCGCGCCGCCATCTCCTGGATCTTCTGGCCGACCAGCACGGAGCCGGTGAAGGAGACGTGCGCCACGTCGGGATGCGAGGCGAGCGGTGCGCCCGCCTCCTCGCCGTAGCCGGTGACGATGTTGAGCGCGCCGTCGGGCAGGCCGGCCTCGAGCGCGATCTTGCCGATCATCAGCGCGGTGAGGGAGGCGTCCTCGCCGGGCTTGACGACGCAGGCGTTGCCCATGGCGAGCGCCGCGCCCACAGAGCGCCCGATGATCTGCATCGGGTAGTTCCACGGCACGATGTGCCCGGTGACGCCGTGCGGCTCGTACCAGGTCATCACCTGGTAGCCGGCCTGGTAGGGTATGGTGTCGCCATGGACCTTGTCGGCGGCGCCGCCGTAGAACTCGAAATAGCGCGCGCAGGCGAGCGCGTCGGCCTTGGCCTGAGCGTGCGGCTTGCCGACGTCGCGCGCCTCCAGGATCGCGAGGTCGGTGGCCCGGTCGAGGATGCCCTGGGCGATTCGCGTGAGGATGCGCCCGCGCTCGGTCGCCGTCATGCGGCCCCAGGGCCCGTCGAGCGCCACCTTGGCCGCCCTGACGGCGGCCTCGACGTCGGCCGCGCGGCCGCGGGCGAGCTCGCCGAGCGGCTCGCCGGTCGAGGGATCGATGACGGGGATGCGCTCGCCCGCGGCGGCATCCTGAAAGACGCCGCCGATGAGCAGCTTGGGCGCGGGAACGGTCATGGTCGCTCTCAATAGGCGAGGTTACGGAAGAACAGCGTCAGCTCGGGGACGTAGGTGATGATCATCAGGCACGTCACCACCACGAGGACGAAGGGTACGAGATGGCGGATGATCCGCTCCAGGGGAACTTGCGCCACCTGGCATGCGGCGAAGAGATTGACCCCGAAGGGCGGCGTGATCATCCCGAGCGCCAGGTTGACGACCATGATCAGCCCGAAGTGAACCGGGTCGACGCCGAAGGCGATCGCGACCGGCGCGAGGATCGGCGCGAGCACGATGATCGCCGCCGAGGTCTCGATGAACATGCCCACCAGGAACAGGAAGACGTTCACCGCGAGGAGGAACATCGCCGGGTCGGACACCACGCTCGTGATCCAGGCGGAGATCGCCGCCGGCACGCCGGCGCGGGTGATCAGGAAAGAGAACAGCCCCGCCGCCGCGATGATGAACATGATGATCGTCGACGAGATCACCGAGCGGCGCAGCACGCCGACGAGGTCGCGCAAGGAGATCGCCCGGTAGACGAGCGTCCCGACGAGGAGCGCGTAGACGACGGCGACGACGGAGGCCTCGGTCGGCGTGAATACGCCCTGGTAGATGCCGCCGATGATGATCACCGGCATCGCGAGCGCCCACGCGGCCTGGCGCGTCGCCGCCAGCAGCGGCAGGCGCCCGATGTGGTCCTCCTTGCCCCAGCCGTTGATGCGGCAGGCGACGAGGACGTAGAGGATCAGCGCCGCGCCGATGAGCAGCCCCGGCCCGATGCCGCCGACGAACAGCTCCCCGATCGAGACCTCGGCGGCGACGCCGTAGAGGATGAGCGGGATCGAGGGCGGGATGATCACGCCGAGCTCGGCCGAGGTCGCCTGCAGGCTCGCGCCGAAGGTCTTCGGGTAGCCGTGCTTGACCATGGCCGGGATGATGATCGCGCCGATGGCGAAGGTCGTCGCCACCGATGAGCCGGACACCGAGGCGAAGATCATGCAGGTGAGCACGCACGACGCGGCGAGGCCGCCCTGCACGCCGCCCACCAGCGCCTTGGCGAACTCGACGAGGCGGCGCGAGATGCCCCCCGCCTCCATCAGGTTGCCGGCGAGGATGAAGAACGGGATCGCCATCAGCGGAAACGAATCGATCGTCGTCATCAGCTTCTGCGCGACGAGGACGAGCGGCAACGGCGTGAAGAAGGCGATGCCGCCGATCGAGGCGGCCAGGATGGCGATGGCGATCGGGGCGCCGAGCGCGATGAAGAAGACCATGCCGGCGAGCATGAAGGTCGACATGGCGGGTCAGATCTCCTGGCGCTTCAGCTGCGCGGCCGTCTCCGCGTCGTCGACGGGCGCGCGCCTGCGCACGCGGTCGATCTCCTCGGCGAGCCGGGCGACGACGGCGACGATCGAGAGCGCGGCGCCCACGGGAATGGCGGTGTAGACGAGCGCGATCGAGATGCCGCCGCCGCCGAAGGGGTTGTCCACCCCCGCCAGCGTCTGGAAGCGCACCCGCTCCGCCATCGACCAGCCGTGCCAGAACATCACCGCGAGGACGCCGAGGTTGAGGCCGGCGACGGCGCAGATCACGACGAGTTCGAGCCGGCGGGGGGCGAGGCGCTGGAGCATGTCCACCGCCATCAGCGAGCCCGTGCGGAAGGCCGCGACGAGGCCGATGTAGACCATCCAGATCTGCAGGGAGCGCGAGGTCACCTCCGACCAGGTCGAAGGCTGCTCGAACACGAAGCGGGTGATCACCTGGTAGAACGACACGCCCGCCATCGCGACGAGCAGCACCATCGCCAGCGTGAGCGCGACGTGGAAGACGGTGCGGTCGACGAGCTTGAGGAGGGCGAGCATGGTGGTCGTATCCGGATGTCATCCCGGGCGCCGACGGCGACCCGGGACCCAGAGCCTCCGACGATCGACTTGCGGCGTTCACGCCGCTTCGCACGACCGTCGACTATCTGCCGCGGTGCGATGCGCGCGCCATGCGCGCGCAAGCCGACCGTGGCGGTTATGGGTCCCGGACTTGCTTCGCAATCCGGGATGACAGGTGGGGCGAGCGGCCCGTAGCGGTCTTCGAGCCGCTCACCCTCGGTCCCGGCCCCTCTCCCAATCGGGAGAGGGGCGCGACATCACATCCCCACATTGCGGATGGCGTCGATCTTGTCCTGTCCGAAGCGCTGGGCGAACTCGGCGAAGGCCGGCTGGAGGGCCGCCTCGAAGGCGGCGCGGTCCGGGTCCTCGACGACCTGCATGCCCTGCTCCTTGAGCATGGCGACGCCGTTGTCCGCGTCCTCGCGCACCTTCACGCGCATGGCGGCGGCGCCGGCGGCGGCGGCCTCCTCGAACCAGCCCTTCTCCTCGTCGGTGAGGCCCTCCCAGACGACCGGCGAGAGGATGATCAGCGCCGGCGAGTAGACGTGCTGGGTCAGCGTGAGGTGGTCCTGCACCTGCGAGAAGTTCGCCGACAGGATCACGCCGATCGGGTTCTCCTGGCCGTCGACGGTGCCCTGCTGGAGCGCGGTGAACAGCTCGGGGAACGCCATCGGCGTCGGCAGCACGCCGAGCTCCTGGAAGGCGCGCATGTGCACCTGGTTCTCCATGGTGCGCACCTTGAGGCCCTGCGTGTCCTCCGGCGTGCGGATCGGGCGCACGTTGTTCGTCAGGTTACGGAAGCCGTTCTCGCCCCAGGCGAGCCCGATGAGCCCATGGTTGGGGAACTGGTCGAGGATCTCCTGGCCGATCGGCCCGTCGAGCACCGCGTGCGCGTGGTCGTAGTCGCGGAACAGGAAGGGAATGTCGGTGATGAGCGTGTCGGGCACGAAGTTGCCGACCGGGCCCGTCGAGGTGATGACGATGTCGACGGTGCCGATCTGGGCACCTTCGACCATCTCGCGCTCGCCGCCGAGCGCGTTGGCGGGGAACTGCTCGATGGTGAACTTGCCGCCGGAGAGCTCCGCGAGCGACTCGGCCATCGCCGTGGCGCCGACGCCGTAGTGCGAGGTCGGGGCGAGCGAGTAGCCGAGCTTGAGCGCCTGCTGCGCCTGGGCGCCGCCGATGCCGAGCGCGAGCAGCGCCGCGCCGCCGATCGCGGCCTTCAGGGTCGTGTGGAACATGGGGTCTTCGTCCTCCCGTTCGTTTCTCGTTTCGTTACGCGAGCGCACCCGGCGCCCGCGGTTTCCCGCACCCGCACGCGTCAGCGCAGCGCCTCCAGCGCGCGGGCGAAGAAATCCTCTCCTCCGAAATTGCCGCTCTTGAGCGCGAGCGCGAGCGCCCCCGCCGGCGCGCCGAGCGCGAGCGTCGCCGGCACGCCCGGCGCGATCTCGTCGCCGATGCGCAGGGCCTTGATCTGGAGCGCCTCGACGACCGCGCCGGACGTCTCCCCGCCGGCGACCACGAGCCGGCGCAGGCCCAGCGCGACGAGATGCTCGGCGATGCGCGCCATCAGGCTCTCCAGCGCCGCGCCGGCGATCCGCGCGCCGAAGCGCGCCTGGACCGCGGCGACGGCGTCCGGATCCGCGCTCGTGGCGATGGCGGCCGGGCCGGAAGGCAGCGTCTCGCGGGCGAAGGCGAGCGCATCGGCGAGCGCGCGCTCGGGGTCGGCGACGGCTGCTTCGGCGTCGATGCGCAGCACGGGCATCAGCGCCTGCGCGGCGTCGAGCTGCGCACGCGTCGCCGCCGAGGTGGAGCCGGCGAGCACGACGGCGGGGCCGCCGACCTCCGGCAGCGCGGCGGACGCGCTCTCCCGGGCACGGCCGGACGCGATCAGCGCCCGCGCGAGCCCGTGGCCGAGGCCGGACGCGCCGGTGGACACCGGGTGGGCGAGCGCGGCCTCGCCGAGCGGGATCAGGTCGGCGTCGCAGATCGCGTCGACGATCGCAGCCCCCCTCCCCTCGCCCGCGAGCGTCTCGAGCCGCCGGGCGATGGCGTCGGTGCCGGCGCGCACGTCCGCATGCGCGACGAGCCCGACCGGCGCGGGGCACTGGCGGGCGAGCACGCGCACGAGGTCGCAGTCGCGCATCGGGTTGAGCGGGTGGTCCTTCAGCGGGCTCTCGGAGAGGAGCCTGTCGCCGACGAAGAGATGGCCCTGGTAGACCGTGCGACCCGTGCCCGGGAAAGCCGGGCAGACCGGGACGATGGCGGCGCCCGCGTCCGCGCGCAGCGCCTCCGTGACGGGGCCGATGTTGCCGGCGTCCGTCGAATCGAAGGTCGAGCAGATCTTGTAGAGGACGTGCCCGGCACCCGCCGCGACGAGCGCATCGCGGGCGGCGCGGGCCTTCGCCACCGCCTCCTCGGCCGGCGTGGAGCGGATCTTGAGGGCGACGACGCGCGCGTCCGTCTCCGGCAGGACGACGTCGGGCCCCGGCACGCCGATGGTCTGGACGACGGAGAGGCCCGCGCGTGCGAGCGTGTTCGCGAGATCGGTCGCGCCGGTGTGATCGTCAGCGATACAACCGAGGGCGAGCCCGCGCGCGGTGGCGCCCGCCTGTGCGTGACCGTCCATCGTCCTCCCCATGGAGCGCGTGAGCGCCCTCTCGTTCGCGGTACGTTAGACAGTCGCGACGGCCGCGGCAACGGGGCAGTTCCCATGCCTTTCGGCGCAGACGGATTGGAAAACGCGCGCTGATCGCGGGGTTTTCGCCGCATCTCGCGCATCGCGCACGTTCGGCGTCGGCATGCGCCGCCGTCAACCACCCGGCGGCGCGTCCGAGCCTTCGGCGTAGTCGACGCCCACGAAGTAGAGACCGTGCGGCGGCGCCAGCGCACCGCAGCGGGTGCGATCGCGGGCGAGGAGCGCGGCCTCGACGTCGGCGACGGACCAGCGGCCGATGCCGGCGAGCACGATGGTGCCGACCATCGAGCGGACCTGGTTGTGCAGGAAGGAGCGCGAGGCGGCGTGCACCCGGACCTCCTCGCCCACCCGCTCGACGGCGAGACGCTCGAGCGTCTTCATCGGGCTGCGCGCCTGGCACTGGCTGGCGCGGAAGGTGGTGAAGTCGTGATGGCCGACGAGCGTGTCCGCCGCGGCCTGCATGACGGCGACGTCGATCCCCTGGCGCACGTGCCAGACGCGGGTGCGGTCGAACGTCGGCGGGGCCATGCGGTTGAGGATACGATACGTGTAGTGCCGCCGCACGGCGGAGAGCCGGGCGTGGAACGCCTCCGTCACCGGCGCGGCCGAGACCACCGCGACGAGATCGTCGCGCATGTGGGCGTTCGCCGCGTCGCGGATCGTGTCGGTGCGGAACGCCCGCTCGAGATCGACGTGGACCACCTGATGCGTGGCGTGGACGCCCGTATCGGTGCGCCCCGCGCAATGGAGCCGCACGGCATGCCCGCAGAAGCCGGCGATGGCGCGCTCGACCACGTCCTGCACCGAGCGGGCGTTCTCCTGGTACTGCCAGCCCGAGTACGGCGTGCCGTCGTATTCGACCACGAGCTTGTAGCGGGGCATCCTCAGCCGCCGCCGAGCCGCGCGCCGGGCTCGAGCCGCGCGCCGCGCAGCCAATCGGCGGCGCTCATCGCGGCCTTGCCCTGGCGCTGTACGGTGACGAGGCGCACCGCGCCCTCGGCGCAGGCTACGACGCCGTCGCCCGTGAGCAGCGTACCCGGCACGCCCTCGCCCACGTCCTCCGCGAGCGTCGTCTGGAGAACCTTTACCCGCTCCGGCCCGCGGCCAAGATCGGCGGTGAAGAAGGCGCCCGGGAAGGGCGAGAGGCCACGCACCTGGTCGTGGACGCGCTTGGCCGGCAGCGTCCAGGCGATCTCGGCGTCGCCGTTGGTGATCTTGGCGGCGTAGGTGACGCCCTCCTCCGGCTGGGGCGTGAAGGCGAGCGAGCCGCGCGAGAGGGCGGCGAGCGCGCGCGCCATCAGGTCCGCGCCGAGCACCGAGAGGCGGTCGTGCAGCTCGCCGGCGGTCGTGTCGGGGCCGATGGCGACCTTCTCGACCATGGCGACGGGCCCGGTGTCGAGCCCGGCCTCCATGCGCATGACCGCGACGCCGGTCTCCGCGTCGCCCGCCATGATCGCCCGCTGGATCGGCGCCGCGCCGCGCCAGCGCGGCAGCAGCGAGGCGTGCAGGTTGAGGCAGCCGATGTCGGGCGCGTCGAGGATCGCCTGGGGCAGGATCATGCCGTAGGCGACGACCACCGCCACGTCCGCCCCGTGCGAGCGGAAGATCTCGGCGGCCTCCTCCGTGCGCAGCGACCGCGGCGTGAACACCGGGATGCCGAAGCCGTCCGCCATCTTGTGGACCGGGGACGGCCGCTCGGCCATGCCCCGGCCGGCCGGCGCGGGCGCGCGGGTGTAGCAGGCGACGACCTCGTGGCCCTGGCCGACGATCTCGGAGAGGGTCGGCACCGCGAAATCGGGCGTGCCCATGAAGACGACGCGCAGGCTCATCGCGTCAGGCCGTCTCGGATTCGCGCTTGGCCGCCTTGGCGAACCTCTTCACCACGCGCTCGCGCTTGAGCCGCGACAGGTAGTCGATGAAGAGCTTGCCGTCGAGATGGTCGACCTCGTGCTGGATGCAGGTGGCGAGCAGCCCGTCCGCCTCGCGCTCGACGACGGCGCCGTCGAGGTCCGTCCAGCGCACGCGGATGCGCGCGGGGCGCTCGACCTCCTCGGTATAGTCCGGGATCGAGAGGCAGCCCTCCTCGTAGAGGCGCGTCTCCTCGGAGCGCCAGAGGATCTCCGGGTTGACCAGGACCTGCGGGTCCGCCTCGTACTTGGGCACCTCCTCCCCGTCCTCGTCGAGCTCGGTCTCGCCCTCGATCTCGCGTCCGAGGTCGACCACGACGAGGCGCTTTGGGATGCCGATCTGGATCGCCGCGAGCCCGATGCCGCGCGCGGCGTACATCGCCTCGAGCATTTCCCGCGCGAGCGCCTTCACGTCCTCGTCGATGGCGGCGACGGGCTCGGAGACGAGGCGCAGGCGCGGATCTGGCAGCTTGACGATCTTGCTCACGGGGCGGGCTCGGACGTGCGGCTTCGCGAAGAAAGCGGGATGAGGTCGAGATAAGCGCCGTGACGGCGCGGGTCAACGGCGCTCCACGCCGTCCACTATGCCGACGACGGGCGAGATCGCGCTTCCTCCCCGAAGGGGAGGAGTCCGCGCGAAGCGAGGGCGGTGGGGCCGTTCGATCGATCAGGCGAGCCGGGCCGCCGCCGTCCCCACCCTCCGGCCTGCGGCCTCCGTCCTCGCCTGCGGGGAGGATGCGAACCCGTCAGCCGCGCTTCGCCTCGATCGCGTCCCAGACGTCGACCGCCACGTCCGGCCCGCCGAGCTTGCGCACGGCGCGTACGCCGGTGGGCGAGGTGACGTTGATC
The DNA here is from genome assembly GCF_052380005.1 of Salinarimonas sp. NSM. Classification (NCBI taxonomy): domain Bacteria; kingdom Pseudomonadati; phylum Pseudomonadota; class Alphaproteobacteria; order Hyphomicrobiales; family Salinarimonadaceae; genus Salinarimonas; species Salinarimonas sp. NSM. The sequence goes on along the minus strand of NZ_JBQTCJ010000005.1, from coordinate 3,112 downwards.
TCGGTGAGCAGCCCGTCGATGACGTCGATGCCCACCAGGATCAGGCCCATGCGCTTCAGGTGCGGCCCGATCGTCTCGCAGATCTCGCGCTCCTTGTCGGTGAGCGAGGTCGCCACCGCCCCGCCCCCGCGCACCATGTTCGAGCGGATGTCGCCCGCCGCCGGCACGCGGTTGATGGCGCCCCGCGCCTCGCCGTCGACGAGGAGGATGCGCTTGTCGCCCTCGGTGATCCGGGGCAGGAACTTCTGGATCACCCACGGCTCGCGGAATGTGACCGAGAACAGGTCGAACAGCGAGCCGAAGTTCGGGTCGTCCGGCGTCAAGCGCACCACCGCCGCGCCGCCGTGGCCGTGGAGCGGCTTCATCACCACCGCGCCGTGCTCGCGACGGAAGTCCTCGATCTCCTCCTTGTCGCGGGAGATGAGGGTCGGCGGCATCAGGTGCGGGAACTCGGTGACGAAGATCTTCTCCGGCGCGTTCCTGACATGGTGGGGGTCGTTGACGACGAGGACCTTCGGGTGCACCCGCTCGAGCAGGTGCGAGGCGGTGATGTAGGCGAGGTCGAAGGGCGGATCCTGGCGCATCAGCACCACGTCGACCGCGTCCTCGAGCGCGATGCGCCGGGGCGCGCCGAGCATGGCGTGCGCGCCCTCGACGTCCTGCACGGCGAGATCCCGCACCCGCGCCACGACGCGCCCGTCGCGCATCGAGAGCCTGTCGGGCGTGAAGTAGACGAGCCCATGCCCGCGCCGCTGCGCCTCGAGCAGGAGGGCGAAGGTGGTGTCGCCCGCGATTCTGATGTGCTCGATGGGGTCCATCTGGACGGCGACGGTGAGGGGCATGGGGTGTCGTCCTCGGGTTCTACGCGGGCGGACCATAGCGGCGGCGCGGGCGGACGGGAAGCGCGCGGCGCGCGCACCCGCCCCGGAACGGACGCGGGCCGCGGATGGTTGAAGCTCCGGGATTGGGCGCGGCGCCCATCCCTGCTATCCTCCCGCTCACAACGCGCGCGGCCGGCGGGGGCGAGGGACGCGCCGAGAACGAGGCGTCACGACCATGCGAAACCTCCTCCTCACCCTGCTCGCCGCGGCGACCCTCGGGCTCGCGGCGCTCGGCGCTGCCGGGCCGGCGGCCGCCGATGGGCGCGGCCCGTACTACGCGAGCCCGAACTACGACGGCGGCCACCCGGGCATCTCCTTCCACGTCGAGGCCTATCGCGGGCCGGTCTACTACGACCGCCGGCGCCACTACGACGGCTACGTCTACGAGCATCGGCCGATCCGCCCGCGCACGGTGTATCGCTACCGCTACCCGCGCGACACGTATCCGCCGGTCTACCGGCACGACCCGGGCGCGGCGGTGGCGGCGGGAATCATCGGGCTCGCGACGGGGGCGATCCTCGGCCAGGCGCTCGCCGCGCCGCCGCCGGTCGTGCGCGCGCCCCGGGTGCGGTACGACGCGGACGCGATCGCCTATTGCGCGCGCAGGTACCGGTCCTTCGACCCCCACTCGTTCACCTTCCTGGGATACGACGGACGCCGGCATTACTGCCGCGCCCCCTGATCGGATCACGCAGATTGACGGGTGCCATCAGCACTCGTCATCGGTCCGGGGTGCTTTTCCGAATTGACGCGGGCGGCCCGGCAGGGTTCGATCGGGACAGCATCACTGACCGATCCCGCACGCACACATGATTCTGGAGGCGGCCTTGGCGACCTTCTCGCGCACCTGGACCTGGTTCGACGGCGACTGGCACGAGGGCAACCCCGGCATCATGGGACCGCGCAGCCACGCCTCTTGGCTGGCCTCGATGGTCTTCGACGGCGCGCGCGTGTTCGAGGGCGTCGCCCCCGATCTCGCGCGCCACGCGGCGCGGGTGAACGAGTCGGCGCGGAAGATCGGCCTCAACCCGACGATGCGCGCCGAGACGATCGTCGGGCTCACCCACGACGGCGTGAAGCGCTTCGACGGGGACGTCGCGCTCTACGTGAAGCCGATGTACTGGGGCCACGGCGAGGGCGCCTCGACGATCCTGCCGGACCCGGACGACATCGGCTTCTGCCTGTGCCTGTTCGAGGCGCCGCTGCCGCCCGCCGGCAAGGGCGCGCGCATCACCAAGAGCCGCTTCCGCCGCCCCTCGCTCGAGACCATGCCCACGGACGCGAAGGCCGGGTGCCTCTACCCCAACAACGCCCGTGCGCTCCGCGAGGCGCTCGACCGCGGCTTCGACAACGCGCTCGTGCTCGACATGCTCGGCAACGTCGCCGAGACCGCGACCTCGAACATCTTCATGGTGCGCGGCGGGGAGGTGCTCACCCCGGTGCCGAACGGCACGTTCCTGAACGGGATCACCCGCCAGCGTGCGATCGACCTTCTCGGACATTCCGGCGCTACCGTGCGCGAATGCGCGCTCACCTACGAGGACTTCCTCGGCGCCGACGAGATCTTCATGTCCGGCAACTATTCCAAGATCACGCCGGTGGTGAGGATCGACGACCGCGAGCTCCAGCCCGGCCCCGTCGCCCGGCGCGCGCGCGAGCTCTACTGGGAGTTCGCCCACGACACGGCGGCCGCCGCCTGAGCTGAGCGGATCGCGCCGCGACGAGCGGCGCCGCTCGCCTTTGTTGCATCGTATTTGGTTGCCCCAGAAGGAACACAGTCTCAATGCCGCGCTTGGTTCGGCATGCGGTTCCTTTCGCGGAGCAACGGACATGCGACGTTCCCTTCACTTCCTGGCGGTCCCTCTCGTGGCGACCGCATTCACGGCTCTCTCACCTCTCCCGGCGCACGCGCAGGAGACGCCGGACCTCTGCATGGGCTATGTGCAAGGCGGCCAGTACGCGAGCTGCCGGCTCGTGACGCGCACCGGCGGCGAGCTACGCTGCCTGTGCCGGGGAGCACCCCTCCTGGATGTGCTCGTGACCGGCTCGATCCGCCGCGGCCCGGCGCAGCAGCCGGACCTCTTCGGCGACGGCTCGACCGACGGCGACCGCTCGGCCGCGCCGGGCTCGATCGCGGGCGGCGCCGCGCCCTCCGGAGGCTCGGCAACGGGCGGCGGTACGAGTGACGGCGGCGGCGGCGGCGGTGGCGGCGGCGGCGGCAACGGCGGCGG